>NZ_QSBX01000058.1:0-3317 GCF_003465835.1 Anaerotruncus sp. AF02-27
GCCTTGCGCTCCAGCTTTCCGTCCTCGTCGATAACTTCCAGCGCACAGAGCAGGTAATAAGAAGAATCATCTGCATAGGCCAGCCGATTTGCACGGTCGTTGATGAGACCGTATCTGGCAGAAAAGCTATCATAGAGCCGGTTCAGTTCCGCCTGTTTTTGGGTAATGGTGCTGTCTGGAACCGCTGCATCCATCTGAAGGTCGATCAGTTCCTGCACACAATCACGCAGTCCCACAAGACCTTTCACGCGGGCTTCGGCGGTGGCGTTGAGGTCAGGGCGCACCATGCGGCTGTTTTCCCGATAGTACACCTGCCCGTCTACAATGGCATAGGAATAGTTCTTCACATTTGGGTCGGCAGGAATGGAGGTGTCAATGGCTTCGCCTTCGCCCAGCTCCGGCAGCTCTGCCTCCTGATAAGTGCCATGAATGTACTTCACAGCATCATGCAGCTGGTCGGAAAGCTCCAGTCCCTCGATAGGGTTCACGGTGTAATCCATACCATGAGCAGTGCTTACCGGCTCCTGTCTGCCCAGCACCATTTCCGGGTGGTCGATAAAATACCGGTTGATGGCAAACCCATCCTCCGTTTGTCCGGTCTGAGTCCATTCCGGCACGATGTCCAGCGGACGGTCACGCTTTTGGAGAAAGATGATGTCCGATACCACCTCGGCACCGGCATTCTTTTTGAACGCGTCATTAGGCAGACGGATCGCTCCCAGCAGCTCGGCACGCTGGGCAAGATAGCGGCGCACGGTGGAATCCTTGGCGTCCATGGTATAGCGGGAGGTCACAAAAGCTACCACACCGCCGGGACGCACCTGATCCAGTGCTTTGGCGAAAAAGTAATTATGAATGTTGAAATTCAGCTTGTTGTAGGCTTTGTCATTGACCTGATACTGACCAAAAGGCACATTGCCGATGGCAAGGTCAAAGAAGTCACGCCTGTCAGTGGTCTCAAAGCCGCCTACTGTGATGTCCGCCTTGGGATAGAGTTGCTTTGCGATGCGCCCGGAAATCGGGTCCAGCTCCACACCGTATAGACGGCTGTTTCTCATTTCCTCCGGCAGCATACCGAAGAAGTTGCCCACACCCATAGATGGCTCCAAAATATTTCCGGTTTCAAAGCCCATGCGCCCCACCGCTTCATAGATTGCCTGGATAACCGTAGGGCTGGTGTAATGGGCATTGAGGGTAGAGCTTCTGGCGGCGGCATATTCCTCCGGGGTCAGCAGCTCTTTCAGCTGGGCATACTCTAAAGCCCATGCCGGTTTTTCCGGGTCAAACGCATCAGAGAGACCGCCCCAGCCCACATATCGAGAAAGAACCTCCTGCTGTTCGGGGCTTGCCTGCTGTCCGGCAGCTTCCAGCTCTTTCAGCAAACGAATCGCATTGACATTTGCCTGGAACTTGGCTTTCGGACCGCCTTCGCCCAAATGCTCATCGGTAATGCGGAAGTTTTTTGCATTGCGGCGCAGGTTAGCCTTGTATTCCTCATAGGAGGCTTCCTCGGCAGCTTTGGCATTGGGGAAGGTCTGCCACTGGCCATTGACCTGAATGGAAACCGGGTGTTCGTCCAGCACTTCCTCAAAAGTTTTCTCCGGCTCTGTCACAGGCGCTGGTGGCTCCGGCTCCTCGATATGCAGCCGTTCCACCACCACATCATAAGGCAGCTTGTTCTTATCGCCCGGATAGACGGCCACGGTCTCGGAATGGAAGGTCGGGGATTCGGCAGCCGGTTGGGGCTGTTCCTGTCCAAAACCGTCCTGCTGACGGGCATACATCCCGCGCAGCAAAGGTGCAACCTCATCCCAGCGGAAATACAGCATAGCCAGACGCTTTTCCTCTGCGTCCAGGACTTCCAGTTCTATGCCCTGTACCGTGGTACGGTAATCGGCAATATCGCCGTTCTCCAGATTCAGTGTCTCGATCTCACCGGAATAGGCTCTGCTCAGCCAGTAGGCGATCTCGCTGTTGCTCCTGCCGGATTGCAGCAGCGTGGAAATCTGCTTTTTATCCGCTTCATCCATCAGTCCATGAGCCAATACATCCCGCAAGTCCTGATCTGCCTTGTCCGGGGCAATAGGAAGAAACTCGGTATAGTAAGCATTGCGCCGGTCTGCCCGAAGCAGCTGCTCGAACTGTTCTTTGCGCTCTGCCCGGTAGATGGGATATACCATGCCGGTAGGCAGAAGCTGCACGGTGTCATCCCGTAGCTCGGTGATCTGATAGGCGTCATCCTCGATATACACGGTATCGCCCACGGCATAAACCGGGGCGGCAGGATCATAGGAGGTTCTTTGCGGAGTCGGGCGGCGAACTGCATCATATTCCTCATCGGAAATGGAAACCTCGGAAGTCTGTTCTGTCTCGGCAGCTGCGATCTGCTCGGCATCCGACATCACCTGTTGGATAAACGGGTCATTGTCCAGTTTTTCCGGGTCTGCCACCTGTCCGTTGACGATCCCTCTTTCCTCCAGGGCTTCCCGGATGGCGATAGGGTCGATATTGTCAAAACGATCCTGTTCTTCTTCGGTATAGAACCGGTCCTCCTGAATCAGCTGGGCAAGCCTGCGCTGTACCTTCGGCCAGGGCAGCTGTGTTTCCTCCGGGCTTCCGGCACGGACAACGAACGGGCTGTTGCTGCCACCGTATTCCTGAGCCAGCCATGCAGCGGTATCCTTCTCTCTTGCATGGTCTTTCATATAACGGACGACAGCGTGTTTACTCTCGATATTGCCGTTCCATGCACAAAGGGCAGTATCAATATCTTCCTGAGAAAGAGGGCGCAGAAGCTCATGGAGCTTTGGATAGGTTTCGTCGATCACTTCCCGGTGCAGGCGCTGGCGGAACTCCGGCACATCAGAATAAAGGCGGATCAGCTCCATATCCTTAGAGCCAAGAACCGCACGGCGCACAGCGGCATTGCCCTCGATGACAGCATTTTCACGGTCGGAATGACCGCAGGCATTTCGATATGCCACATCCTCAGATATGGCGGCAGTCACCACAGGCTTATACTGCTCAAACTGCTCCCGAAGGGTAGGCTTTGGCGTTTCTTCCTCTATCTCCGGCTGCTGGGCATGAATGGCATCTTCTTCTGCCAGATCCTTTTCAGCCTGGATCTTGTCATACTGCGCTTGTTCCTGTTCGGTAAGATAGCGGCCTTTCCGGACAAGAGAGGTAATGCGCTTGGCAACCTTTTCCCAGTTCAAGTGAACATCCGGGCAGTCCTGCTTTTTATAGTGCAGTCCTTTCCCATCGTGATCTTCGCCGCTGTGTGTTGCGCCGGACAGGGCATGAGAGCGTCCGCCAAT
>NZ_QSBX01000059.1:0-3006 GCF_003465835.1 Anaerotruncus sp. AF02-27
TTGACAACGTGGCGGAAAACGTCATTGCCAAGGGCAAGATAAACGACTTGATAACCCTGATCGATTCCACGGCAGGAGCGGAAAACATCGGAGCACAGGTCACGGGCATAACCGGCCAGACGGTGCAGCTCATTTTGTCGGCTTTAAAGGTGCTGGTTGACGACTGCTACACCAAAGCGGAAGCCGACGCGGAGATCGGGACAGAAACCAATACGCTGGTGCAGGATATCACCATCAATATGGATACGGGAGTAATCACAGTCACCAAAAAGGACGGAACCAGTGTAAGCACCGACACGGGGATTGAAAAAATAGCGCTGGACGTTTACCTGGACGGGACGGATTTTGTTCTCGTACTGGAAGATGGAACCCAGCAGCGGGTGAGCCTTTCATCCTTCATTGACACCTACACTTTTTCCAATACCGATACCATTGCTTTTACCGTTACGGGGACGGGCAACAATAAGGGCGTGTCGGCCACTGTGCGAAACAACAGCATCACTTTGGCAATGTTGGCAGTGGACGCGGTGACGGAGATCCAGACGAATGCAGCGGCGGCGCAGCAGAGTGCGGCAGCAGCACAGGCAAGCAAGGAAGCGGCAGCGGCTTCGGCCAATACAGCGCAGGCTGGGGCGAATACGGCAACCTCCAAAGCCTCCGAAGCGTCCACAAACGCGGTACTTTCCCAGAGCTACGCAAAGGGTGGCACAGGGACGCGGACGGGCGAGGACACCGACAACGCGAAGTTCTACAAGGAGCAGACTGCACAGGCATCCTCCACGGCGGTTGCGGCGGCGCAGACAGCGTCCAGTGAGGCGAACCGGGCAAAGAGCGAGGCAGACCGGGCGGCGGAGATTGTGGGCGGGGATTACGCGACAAGGACAGAGCTGGAAACCGGCCTTGCGCAAAAGTCTGATAAGTCCACGCTCTATGAAAGGGTATTAACCGCCGCCGGATGGAGCGCAGATACCCCACCGACGCAAACTGTGAGTATTCCAAAGGGAACCGCAGCAAGTGTAAATGAACTATTACCAGGCTATCCTATTACGGATGAGCAACTTGCAGCGTATCAAGCGGCAAATTTGCAGGATGGAGGACAGGCGGCAGGCTCGGCTACATACCAGTGCCGGGGGGAAATGCCAACAATTGATATTCCTGTGAGAATCATCGTAAGGGGGGATATGTGATGCCGAATATTATACATGGCGGCGGTGCAGCAGGCGGATGGAGCGAATCGTATGTTATAGACTTTGTAGAAAGAACCGCTAATAAAGTTTTTCTTCCGAAAGAAATAAAAAATATTGGAAGTTATGCATTTAGCAATTTCATTTCTCTTACACAAATTGATATGCCAGAAAATGTGATTTCAATCGGAGATCAGGCGTTTAACGGTTGCACAAATTTAGAAATAAGTAGGCTTCCTCCACATTTAGAAAGAGTCGGTATTTATGCATTCTATAACTGTAAAAAGATAACAATAAGAAAATTCCCCGATCTGATTTCTGAACTCGGTAGATATTCTTTTGCGCAATGCGATATGCTTACAACGCTGGAGCTGCCTGCA
Organism: Anaerotruncus sp. AF02-27; assembly: GCF_003465835.1. Classification (NCBI taxonomy): domain Bacteria; kingdom Bacillati; phylum Bacillota; class Clostridia; order Eubacteriales; family Oscillospiraceae; genus Anaerotruncus; species Anaerotruncus sp. AF02-27. Next base: position 1,565 of record NZ_QSBX01000059.1, read on the forward strand.
AATTTGAGGATAATAGGAGATAGTGCCTTTTATAAATGTCCAAACCTGCTGATACCATCTATACCAGCAGGGGTTTCGAGTATCGGTGTTAGTGCGTTTAGCCTATGCACTAACTTATCTCTTAGCTCTCTTCCGGAAAGTATCACAGAAATAAAGTCCTTGGCATTTAACGGGTGTACAAACCTACCGCTAACCTCCTTGCCATCCCAATTAAAAACTATAGAGAGTAACTGTTTCGCAAATTGTTCTAATTTAGCGTTAACCGAACTACCAGAAGGCATCACTGTAATAAAACTAAGTGGATTTGCTTTTTGTCCTAAAATTACACTTACAAAACTTCCGGATTCATTAACCACACTTGAGAGCCAAGCCTTTTGGGCGTGTACAGGGTTAACTGAAATATCGATAGGCTCCAATATACAAACCATAGTTTCAAGCGCTTTTTATATGTGTGAGAATCTTACATCCATCACCATTAACCGTGCACAGGATGCGGTAGCAGGTGCACCGTGGGGAGCTACAAACGCAACTGTCACATGGATTGGAACGACTTAAAGGAGGATTTTCTATGCAAATCTACAATACCTATCGTATGACAACACCAACACGAGTGATCGACCTTGCACCGAATGCGAATCCGGAGGACTTCGCCAATGGGGAAACCTACGAACTTAAACCAATGGTGCGAATCTTTGCCAAAGAAGGCAAGACGCTGACCAACGGAACTGTAACGCAGTCTTGTGTCATTTCTGAAACCGCAAAAGGCTGGACAGAGATAGACGAGCTCAATCCCGAAGTTGACCCCAATATTCCGGATGTTGCCGCCCTACAGGAACAGTTACGGCAGGCCGAGGAAAACGAGCAGATCATCACAGGAGGTGTGCCGACATGATGACACGAGATCAGGCGATAGAATTTCGCCGGAACATGGAAAAACAGGCCATGTTTGCGCCAGATGATGTGGCGGTTTCGCAGCCTGCATCCTACCCGGTTTGGTCGCCGGATGCGGTCAGCTATTATGACGGGATGGACAGCAAGCATCCCCAGAGTAAGGTGCGCGGACGCACACACCCGGACAGGCTCTATAAGTGTACGGCCCCGCATACCTCGCAGGAGAGCTGGGAGCCGGATGCGACTCCCGCCCTCTGGACGGTGATCGACGAGACGCACGCGGGGACTGTGGATGATCCCGTCCCGGCAGCACGCGGCATGGAGTATGAGTACGGCCTGTACTACCTCGACGGCGAGGATGGCAACATCTATCTCTGCGAGCGCAGCGGGACGGCTCCGGGCGAAAAGATTATCCTGCAATATCTGCCGCATGAGCTGGTGGGGCAGTATTTTACACTTTACACACCCGAGACTGTATAAGGAGGGATACATATGAAAATCAATTGGGAAGTACGCATTAAAAACCCGCTCTGGTGGGCGCAGATGGCATG
>NZ_QSBX01000006.1:0-56417 GCF_003465835.1 Anaerotruncus sp. AF02-27
TCGCTGCCTCCACCGATTTTTTATTCGGAGGTTCGGGGTCCCCGCGAAAGCGCAGCTTTTGTGGGGTGGGGAAGCGAGTTCGAACCTCGTAACCCGCTCCAACAAAAACGGACGCTTCTGACGAAGCGTCCGTTTTTGTTATCTTAATTTATTCAAAATACACTTGACTTTAGAATTTCTTATGTGATATACTTTGGAAGTTCCAAAGTGGGGTGATAAATTGGGAACGAAAAAAATGGGCCGTCCAACCGACAACCCCAAACCGCACCAGATGACGATAAAGTTCGATGACGAATGCAAAAGCATTATCGACAGCTACAGCGGACAGGAGCATGTTTCAAAAATGGAAACGGTGAGGCGGGGGGTTAAGAAGTTAAAGGACGACCTCAAAAAATGAAGGAAGCGGCAAAGTTTCCGGCGAATAGGCGAAAATCCGATAAAAAAGGGCAGCCATATTTTATGGCTGCCCTTTTTTATCGGGAGGGGAAATGGTCAGATACGGTTGGATATTCCGCAGCGTCTTTTCGCCGATACCCTCGACATCGAGCAGCTGACGGAAACTTTTGATCCCGCCGCAGGCCTGTACATAATCGTAAATCGCCTGCGCCTTTGTTTCGCCGATTCCGGGAAGCTGCTGCAGCTCCTCGACAGTGGCGCGGTTGATATTGATGTGGACGCCTTCCAATTCCGGATATGGATTGATCACAGCGGGTTCGGAAAAGGAAATGCTTGGCGGCACCTCCCGTGGGGCGTTCTGAATATTGTACCAGACGAGCCCTCCCGTAAGGATCAGCGCAATCAGCCCTACCGAACCGAAACTCAGCTTCCAATCCAAACAATCCGCCCCTTTCCGCGAAAGTTACAGGAAAAGGATATCATAACCGGATGTTTTGCGCAACTATGCGATGTAAAGCAGCACCATAAAATAGTGGCAGAGGCTGCCTAGAATGACAAACAGATGGAAGAACTCATGAAACCCGAAGCGGTCGGAAAAATTTGGATGTTTCACCATGTAGATAATCCCGCCGGCTGTATAGGAAAGGCCGCCGGCAACCAGCAGGACAATCCCGAAAACGGGGAGTTGTCCAAGGGCGGGCAGGTCGACGACAATTGCCCATCCCATGAGGATGTAGAGCGTGGTGCCAAGCCAGCGCGGAGCATTCATCCACAATAGTTTCATCCCAATGCCCGCGGCGGCGATCCCCCACATCACCGTGGTGAAGATCACATTGCCGGGTTTAGGCAGCAGGTTGAGCAGCAGCGGGGTATAGGTTCCGGCGATCAGAACATAGATCATGGCATGGTCCAGCTTGCGCAGGACGAGGAGCACCTTTTCAGAGGCCATCGAAAAATGATAGATTCCGCTGGCACAGTAAAGCGCGATCAGCGAAAGGCAGAAAAGCAGGCAGGATATGACGAGCTGCGGGGTGGGGGCTGGTTTCAGCGCGAGATGGACAGCCATCACAATCAGCCCGACGAGCGAAAGCCCCGCGCCAATAAAATGCGAATAGCTGCTGATCGGATCGCGGGCACGCAGGAAAATACGCGGCATAAGATCACTTCCAGTCTATAATATAGAGTTAAAAACTACTTTATATAATTATAATATCACATAAAAAGAAAATACAACCGTATCTTGCAAAAGTTCACAATCTGTTATAGAATAGACCTATCTGGAAAAAGAGGTGTTCGCATGAAAAAGCTGGAAAATTATCTGGAAAAAGCGTTGGACGACGCGGATTTGACGCCCGCCCGCCTGCCGGGACTTGATCTCTATATGGATCAGATCCTTACCCTGTTCGATGAGGGGCTTGCTGCAAACAAGCGTCGTCCGGACGACAAGCTGCTGACAAAAACAATGGTGAATAACTACAGCAAGGAACGCCTTATTTTACCCGTCAAAGGTAAAAAGTATTCCCGCGCGCAGCTCATGCAGCTGCTCTGTATCCTGAACCTCAAACAGAACCTTTCGCTTGCGGACATCCGCGTGCTGATGCAAAATGTGTCGGAACCTGCGGATTTCGAGGCGGCCTACAGCGAATCGCTGCGGCTCAAGGAAAAGCTGCGTGAGCAGCTTCCGGCGCTTCTGCTGGGCTGGATCGGCGCGGATGGGGACTTTTCCAGCGCATCGCACTCGCTGGCGGTTGTGCTGGCGCTTTCGAGCGGCTCTAACTATCTGCGCCGGGTCTGCGAGGGAATTGTGGACGGACAGGCGGAAACGAAAAAATAAAAAGGAAAACCGCCCTGCCAATCTTTGGCAGGGCGGTTTTTGTCGTTTTCCGGCAGCAATCAGAGCTTTGCGCCGCACTTATTGCAAAAGAGGCTGTCCTCCGACTGGGCCGCGCCACAGGCCGGGCAGCGCGGAACGAGGTTGCTGCGCAGCAGTTTCAAGTCGCCGGGCCGGGCCTCTGCAAGGCCGCCGTGCTGGATCTGCTTGCCGGTTTCGGCAGACAGCTCGAAAACGCTCGCGCATTGCGGGCAGGTGGCAATGTAGACCGAATGGTATTTGATAACCGGGATGAAGAAAAAATGGATGTAACTGTAACTGCGGCAGACGCTCATTGAGACGGTCTTGCCGCAGACGGGACAAACCACGCCGGAAATCTGCCCGACCGGTACTACTTTGGAATCGGAACCGAATATACCTATAAAGAACATGGAAACCTCCGAAGGCCTTTTTCTTTAGTTTATACCAAAAGTTGAAAAAGTCAATTCCCGGCGGATAAGATTGTCCAAAACGATTGACTAAAATCGTCGAAACGTGTAATATGAAGATGAGTTTTCACGCAGAAAGGGAAAATTTTATGAAGAGGATTTTATCTGTTATACTGTCGGTATTCCTGCTTGCCGGCGCGGCGGGCTGCCAGCGGACAAGCGGGGAACCGTCCGATAGAAATGACACGCGGGAGGACGTCTATCTGACCCGGACAAACTCCAAGACCGTCTATGGCGTGGAGGTCCCGTCCGCTTTGGACGAGCGGCTGCCGGGTGAGCTGGTGCAGCTTTCCGCCTCCGCGGATGCGGCGCAGCAGACTCCCGACAACCAACCGGATGAAATGCGTGGGGTATGGCTTTCCTATCTGAACCTCGACGCGATGATCAAGGGCCAAAATGAGGCGCAGTTCACCGCGAATATCGACGCCGCTTTCCAAAAGATCGCGGACTTCGGATTCAACACTGTGTTCGCGCAGGTGCGTCCATTTGGTGACGCTTATTATGATTCTGATTATTTCCCTTGGTCGGCCCGCATCACTGGCACCGAGGGGAAGAATCCGGGTTACGATCCGCTCGCGGTGATGTGCGCGGCGGCGGACAAATATGACCTGCGTATCGAGGCGTGGCTCAATCCTTACCGGGTGCGGGTTTCGGCGACGCCTGAGATGGCTTCCTCCAACCAGGCGAAGAAATGGCTGAACGCGGGTAATGACGCGGCGCTTTCCTGGAACGGCGGGGTCTACTACAATCCCGGAAGCGCCGACGCGCGCAAGCTGATTGTAAACGGTGTAAAGGAAATTGTGAAAAATTACGATGTGGATGGCATCCACTTCGACGACTATTTCTATCCGACCAGCGATCTTTCCTTCGACCGGGCCTCCTATCAGAAATCGGGCAGTAAGCTGGGCCATGCCGACTGGAGAAGGGAAAACGTCAACACCCTGGTGCGGGAGGTCTACGCGGCGGTCAAGGAGCTTGACCCGGACTGCATTTTCGGCATCAGCCCGCAGGGCAACACCAAGATCAATTACGAAAGCCAGTTTGCCGACGTGGGCAAATGGCTCGCGAATCCCGGTTATGTCGATTATATCCTGCCGCAGGTTTACTACGGCTACCAGAATGATACCTGTCCATATGAAGAAACGGTCGCCAAATGGAACGGGATGATCAAGACGGACGGGGTCCGGCTTTATGTCGGTTTGGCGGGCTATAAGGTCGGCGTGGTTGACGAATGGGCCGGAGCCGGCAAAAATGAGTGGATCGGCACCACCGACCTGCTCGCGCGGATGGTCAAAACCGCGCGTCAGAATTCGCATTACGGCGGGATCGCGGTCTATAGCTACGATTCGCTGTTCGGGCAGGGCGGCGCACAGATCGAAGCTGAATGCCAGAACCTGCAAAACCTGTTTTGATCCGGCGGGCGCGCGGAAAATTCTCCGCGCTCCCTGACAAAATGAACGCGTCGGGTTTTCCGGCGCCGGGGAGGAAACCGCGTGGCAAAAAAAGCCCCAAACCCGAATAAAATCACGATCGTCCTGGTGGCCGCGTTTCTTGTGGTGACGCTGCTGACGGGCGTTTTGGCTTTTGTTGGGAAAGATTATTTTTCCGGCGCGGACAAGCCGTCCTCCTCGGATGTGGAAGCGATGGCTTCGGCGGACGAGGACGAAAGCGAACCTCAGGACGAGTCCTCAGAGCCGGACAGCAGCTTTGGCGACGAATCCTCCGAGCCAAAAGAGGAAGAAGAACCGGAAGAAGAACCCACGGATGAGCCGGTTTACTTCAACGTTCCGGATGAGATGAAAGGCGTTATGCTGGTGGCGGGACGGGACTACCTGACCGGCGACGACGTTTCGAAGGCGACGCTGGCGTCGCAGATCGACCAGGCGCTCGCCGCTGCGAAGGACCTGACGATGAACAGCATCATCATCGACACCAAGTATGAAAACAGCGTGCTGTTTGATTCCTCCGCCCTGCAGATGAAGGAATCCGAACTCGACTGCACCGATTACATAACAACCAAAGCCAAAGACATGGGCTTTTATGTCTACGCGACCTACGATGTGAGCGACCTTGCCAATGAGGATGGCAGCTACCGCCGCGCGGCCAGCGCGGACGGCGACACGCTCGACGAGATTATCGACAACATCGGGGAGTTCGCCGAGAAGTACAAATTTGACGGCATCCTGCTGAGCAACTACTACAACACCGCCGCCGCGGACAGTTACGCCCAGTACCTGCGGGCAGGCGGCGGCATCGGTTATTATAACTATCTCCGCCAGGTCCCGCGCGCCATGGTCGCGGCGGCAGCCGCTTCGGTCCGGGAGCATGCGCCGGGTACCCAGGTGGGGCTTCTGGCCGACGCGGTGTGGGAAAACAATACCGCAAATGCGGACGGCTCCGAAACATCGGCGGATTTCACCGCGCTCGGCAGCGGGAACGCGGATACCAAAGCCTGGGTGGAAAGCGGTATGTTCGATTTTGTGCTGCTCAGGAACCTCGATTCCACTACCGACCCCAAAGCACCGTTCCGCACGGTTGCGCAATGGTGGTCGAATGTGGCCGGAACGTCCGGCACCACCCTGTACACGCTGCACGCGAACGAAAAGCTCGGCGTGGAATCCTACGGCTGGCAGGTCATGGAGCAGCTTTCAAAACAGCTTATCGACCTTGAGAACATGGGTGTTGGGCAGGGCAGCGTATTCAATTCCCTCAAAGCGCTGCGCGCCGACAGCGGCGGCACCACCACCCAGATGATTCAGTACATGAATAACCAGATCGACGAGACTTACGTTTTGCAGCAGCTGTCGATCAGCAAGCCCGCGCAGCTCACCTATAAGACGCAGGAGCCGACTGTGACCTTCCAGGGCGCGAGCGACCCGCGCGAGCCGGTCACGATCAACGGGGAGGACGTTCCGCGCAATGAGAGCGGCTACTTCACTATCCGGGAGGATTTGAAGGAAGGGCTAAATACCTTTGCCATTTCGCACAAGAACAAGACCTTCACCTACAATATCACCCGCGAGATCATCGTCCTCAAGGAGGTGCAGCCGGTTGGCAGCCTGAATGTGGACGGCGGCATGGCGGTCACGGTCAGCGCGCTTGCGTACGAGGGTTCGACCGTCACAGCCTCGATCGGCGGACAGAACGTGACTTTGTCTGTTTCGGACACCGAGGACGACGAGACCGACCGGGATTCCGGCTACAAGCTCTACACCGGTGTGTTCACCGCGCCCAACGCTTCCGAATCCGCGACGAAAATGGGCACCATTTCGTTCACGGCGGTAAGTGCGGACGGGCATAAAAAGACGCTCGAAGGCGCTGCGGTCACGGTCAATAAAAAGGCGAAGATGGGCGACGGCGTCGTGGTGCAGGTGGTGGCAGATCAGGCCGAGACCTTCCCAACCAACACCCTGAACGACAACTCCAGCGCGAACTATTTCCCGCTGCCCAAAGGCACGGTGGATAAGACCTACGGAGACGAGGTCATCTATAAAAACGGCAAAAATACCTACAGTTATTGGAAGCTCGAGAGCGGCGTGCGGGTCTATTCGAAGGACATCACGACCGGCGGCCAGATGCCGGACAACAATTCCATCTCGAACATGAGCGTCAAATCGTCGGGCGACTACACGACCGTCACCCTCACGACTGCCAGTAAGATGCCGTTTACCGTCGCGTACGATGGGAACAAGCTGGTGTTCGACTTCCAATACACCGCCACTGTCCCGCAGTCGGAAACCTTCGGCAAATCGAACGCGCTGTTCACATCAGCCGACTGGTCCGGCTCGAAGCTGACCCTGAATCTCAAGAAAACCGGCGGTTTCCTGGGCTACAAGGCCTACTATGACGATCAGAACAAACTGGTCCTGCGCTTCAACAATTCTCCCGGTGCGCTCTCCGGCGCGCGCATCGTGGTCGATCCCGGACACGGCGGCAACGATCCGGGCGCGCTCGGATTCTATCCGGACAAGGATGAAGCGGATATCAACCTTGAGGTTGCCAAGAAGCTCACAGCTGAGCTCAAGAGCCGCGGCGCGAACGTCCTGCAGCTCACGCCGGGCACGACGATGGCTTCCCGGATGGCTTCGGCCGCCGCGTTTAACCCGCAGGTGCTGGTGAGCGTTCACTGCAATACTTCTGCCAATTCAAAGGCCAAGGGCACCGAGGTCTACTATTTTTACCCGTTCCAGAAACAGCTTGCAGCGAATATCTCTTCCAATGTCGCTTCGGCGCTTTCGACCGAGAACCGCGGCGCAAAGTCGGGGCTTTACTACATGACCAGGCAGTCGCAGTTTGCCTGTGTGCTGGCCGAGCTCGGGTTCCTTTCGAACGAGAGCGAGTACACCAAGATGATCGCCTCGAAGTATCAAAACCGTATCGCACAGGGAATTGCCAATGGGATCAACAGTTACCTCGGCGGCACCAACTCAGGCGGAGGCACCGACAATGGCGACGAAGATGAGGAAGATGAAGAGGACGACGAAGACGAAGATGAGGATGCTGATGAGCTGACCCTCAATAGGAAATCGCTCGACCTCGAAGTGGATGATACCTATACCCTCAAAGCCACGATCGGCGGAAAAACTGCTAGTGTGAGCTGGGAATCGGACGACGAGGACGTCGCGACGGTGTCTTCGTCTGGTAAGGTGACTGCGGTGGGCGGCGGTATCGCCTATATCACCGCGGAAACCAGAGACGGTGAATCGGTTGAGTGCGAAGTGAACGTCGGGGAAGCCTCCGGCGGCGGAGACGTGACCGGCGTGAAACTCAACAAGGAGGAGATCGAAATCGGCGTGGGACAGACTTACCAGCTTTCCGCGACGGTCAGGCCCTCCAATGCCTCCAACAAGAACCTCAAATGGGAATCGGATGACAAGGATACTGCAAAGGTCGATTCAAATGGAAAGGTGACTGGCGTTTCAAAAGGTACCGCTTACATCACCGTCACCACCAAGGACGGCGATTACACAGCCGAATGCGAAGTTACGGTCGGCAAGGCGAACACCTCCGGCGGGCTGATCACCAAGATTGTGATCGATGGAGACGACCATGTCGCGGTTGGTTCCCGCATCGAACTCACCGCGACGGTCACCCCGTGGAACGCGGAGGACACCGGCGTCAAGTGGAAGTCGAGCAACCCGGATGTGGCGTACATCGGCTCAAACACGACAACCGATTCGTCCTGTAAGGTCGAGGGCAGAAAAAACGGCACCGCCACCATCACTGCGACAGCCTACGACGACGGGAAAAAGAGCGCGAGCTTTAAGATTACGGTCGGAAACGGCAAAAATTCCGGTTCCAGCAGCAAGGACGACGATGAGGACGAGCCGGATCCGAAAGACGGTGTGATGCCCAGGTCGGTGAAGATTGAGGGCGATTCGAACCTCAAGGTCGGGAACCGGAAGGAATATAAGGGCACCGTCTATCCGCTCAACTGCGAAGACCCAGGCGTCAAGTGGGAGGTCAGCAGCAGCAGTATTCTGGAACTCTACGAAACCGACGATGAGAATATTGTGAAGGTTTACGGCAAGAAGGCGGGAACCGCTTACCTGATCGGACGGTCGTATTTGGACAAAGATGTTTACTATAAATTCAAGATTACTGTAACAAAATAAAAAAAATTTCCCAATAACAAATGATTGACGCAAAATTAACAAACCTTTCGAAAAATCTTTGAAAGGTTTGTTATATTTTTGAGTTGCATGTTGCGTGAAAAATTGATATAATTGTTAGCGGTAATAAAAATTTATTAATTGGTAATAAATTTTTATTTAGTTTTTATACAGAAGCGCCGCGCAATCCGTGGCCTGAAATAGGAGTGAGAGCATGTATAAAATTGTGCAAAAGCGAAGGCTGAACGACTCGGTGACGCTCATGAAGGTGCAGGCGCCGCACATTGCGAAGAAAGCAAAGGCGGGCCAGTTCATCATCTTCCGCGTGGACGAGCAGGGGGAGCGGGTTCCGCTGACCATTGCTGACTACGACCGTGAGGAAGGCACCGTGACGATCATCTTCCAGATCGTCGGCGCTTCCACCAGGCTGCTTGACAACCTGGAAGAAGGCGACAGCATCCTCGATTTCGTCGGACCGCTCGGCGTCCCAACTCACATTGATCCCCAGGCCAAGCGCGTCTGCGTTATCGGCGGCGGCGTGGGCAACGCAATTGCCTATCCGCAGGCGAAGGCGCTGCACAACGCGGGCATCCAGGTCGATATGATCGCCGGTTTCCGTTCCAAGGACATCGTCATCCTCGAGGAGGAGATGAACGCGGTCAGCGACAATCTCTATATGATGACCGATGACGGCACCTATGGGGAAAAAGGGCTTGTCACCAACAAGCTGAAGGAACTGCTCGACGCGGGCAACAAATACGATGAGGTCATCGCCATCGGGCCGATTATCATGATGAAGTTTGTGGCGGCGACCACCAAACCGTACGGCGTCAAAACGCTCGTATCCTTAAATCCGATCATGGTCGATGGAACCGGTATGTGCGGCGGCTGCCGCGTCAAGGTCGGTGGCCAGATGAAGTTCGCCTGCGTGGATGGGCCGGACTTTGACGGGCACCAGGTCGACTTCGATGAACTGATGAAGCGCAACGCGTTCTATAAAGAGCGGGAAGCGCAGGATCGAGAGCATGTATGCCGCTTAACGGGAGGAAAACGCAATGCCTAATATGTCTTTGAAAAAGGTTCCAATGCCGGAGCAGGAACCGAATGTCCGCAATAAAAACTTTGAAGAGGTCGCGCTTGGCTATACCGCTGAGATGGCGATGGAGGAGGCTGCCCGCTGCCTGCACTGCAAAAACCAGCCGTGCGTGTCCGGCTGCCCGGTCAACGTACATATCCCGGAATTCATTGCCAAGGTCGCCGCGGGCGATTTCCAGGGCGCTTACGATGAGATTGCGCTGACAAACGCCCTGCCCGCGATCTGCGGACGTGTCTGCCCGCAGGAGAACCAGTGCGAAGGAAAATGTGTGCGCGGTATCAAGGGAGAACCGGTTGCGATCGGCCGGCTGGAGCGATTTGTCGCTGACTGGCAGATGGAAAACGGTTCCGATAAGGTGGAAAAGCCGGTGTCGAACAGCCATAGGGTGGCTGTGGTCGGCGCGGGCCCGGCGGGACTTACCTGTGCGGGCGACCTCGCGAAGATGGGGTATCAGGTCTCAATTTTTGAGGCGCTGCAGACCCCTGGCGGCGTGCTTGTTTACGGTATCCCGCAGTTCCGTCTCCCGAAGGAAATTGTGGCCAAGGAAGTCGGCAAACTTGTGCAGATGGGCGTCGACATCGAACCGGACATGGTCATTGGCAAGGTCGACTCGGTCGACGAGCTGTTCGAAGCGGGCTATGAGGCGGTCTTTATCGGCTCCGGCGCGGGCCTGCCGAGCTTTATGAATATCCCGGGCGAGGATCTGCTGGGCGTCTATTCCGCGAACGAATACCTCACCCGCATCAACCTGATGAAAGCTTACCGGGAAGGCTACGACACCCCGATTGCCAAGTCGAAGGCAGTCGCGGTTGTCGGCGGCGGAAACGTTGCAATGGACGCGGCCCGCTGCGCCAAACGTATGGGCGCCGAAACGGTCTATATCGTCTACCGCCGCTCGATGGAGGAACTCCCGGCTCGTGCCGAAGAGGTCCATCATGCGAAAGAGGAAGGCATTATCTTCAAGCTCCTCAATAACCCGGTCAAAATTCTGGGCGGGGAGGACGGACGCGTGAACGGCATCGAATGCCTGGAGATGCAGCTCGGCGAGCCGGACGCCTCCGGACGCCGCCGTCCGCTGCCGGTTGAGGGCAGCAATTTCGTACTCGATGTTGACACGGTGATCATGGCGATCGGAACCAGCCCGAATCCGCTGATCCGTTCGACCACTACCGGCCTGGAAGCAAACCGGCATGGCTGCCTTGTGGCGGACGATGCCGGAGCGACCACCAAGGAAGGTGTTTTCGCCGGCGGAGACGCGGTCACCGGCGCGGCGACAGTCATCCTGGCGATGGGCGCGGGCAAAACCGCGGCTGAGTCGATCGACGCTTACATCAAATCGAAGAACTGATCATACAATAGGACGAAGCGGCCGGGAACCTTTGTTCCCAGCCGCTTCGTTCTATTTTACGGAAGATCCTTTAGGGATGCTGGCGCTGCGGACGGCTCTAACTTGCCCCCAAAACCGCCCGCATATTCCTCACCCGCTGCCGCATAGACTTGTCTTAAGAAGTCTATCTGCAAAGGAGCGGGAAAAATGATGACAAGGCGGCGGGCCAATAAAGCATCTGCGCGCAGGTATCCGGACCTGCATAGTACGCGCAGGGAAGAACAGCGCGATCCGAATCTTTTCGTCCTGACGGCACAGCTTGCGTTTTGCGCACTGCTGGTACTGCTTTCCTATGTGACGGTGGACGCGAATCCGCCGTTTCTGGCGGAACTCACACGCCAGTACCAGCAGCTGATTACCGCGCAGGAGGTGGAGATCCCCACCAATGTGACGCTGCCGGCAATCCCGTATGAATACGGTCAGCTGCGCGACGCCGCAGCCGATGCGGCGGGGAAGATGATCAGCGGCCTGCTTGCAAAGCGCCCGCAGCAGGAGGAAACTGAGTCGATGCAGCCTGGAGCAGAACTGGAGGGGATGGGCGGCTGGATGGGTGTGCCGGAAGAAACCGGGACGCGTCAGCCTCCCGAAAGCTGTGCGGATGAACCGATTCTGGTTTCCGCGCGGGTCGACCCGCCGGCGGGCGGGAAAGTGACCTCCGCTTTTGGTTACCGGACGCACCCGATCACCGATTCGGACGATTTTCATCGCGGCGTGGACATCGCGGCTGCACAGGGAACGGCGATCCGTGCGGCGTTGCCGGGGCGTGTGGCGGAGATTGGGTCATCACAGATTTACGGGAACTTCATCACGCTTGATCACGGGGACGGGCTTACCACTACCTACTGTCACTGCGAATTGATCATCGCGCCGCAGGACGCAAACCTGCGGCAGGGCGAACTGGTGGCGACAGTTGGCAGCACCGGTATCTCGACCGGGCCGCACGTTCACTTTGAAATCAGTAAGGACGGCACCTATTATGATCCGGCATGGGTACTTGACGGGATGCGGGCCGATGGAATTTAAGTTCGGCGGCGCCCGCTTTTCATTTTCTTTTGGTTTTTTTGCGGTGGTCGCGCTCTATATGCTCTTTGACCGCACCGGAATCGGCGTCCCAGCAATCGCGGCTGTGATGCTGCACGAGGGCGGGCATATCCTCATGATGAAGCTGACCGGCGCGAAAATCGATGCGATGGAATTCTGCCCGTTCGGCGTGCGGCTGCAAAAGCGCGGGATGCTCGGCTACGGGAGCGAGGCCGCCGTCTATCTGGGCGGTGTGCTGACAAATGCCCTCGCTCTGCTGTTGGCGTTGCCGTGGGGCGGCTGGAACCTGTTTGCGCTTTCCAATCTGGCGCTCATCATCTTTAATCTTCTTCCGGTCGGCAGGCTTGACGGAGGCCAGCTGCTGCGGCTGCTGCTTTTGCGCCGCCTTTCACCCGATCATGCCGACCTTGTCCGAAAATGGATCGGTTTTTTGCTGCTGACACCGCTTTTTGGGGCGGCGTTCCTGTTGCTGCCCGCTGGAAACTATACGCTGCTGTTTACAGCGGGATATCTTGCGCTCACCCTGTTGCGGGAATAAACTTCCTTGCAAAACGGGTTATTCTATTGTAGAATAGATTCGTTATTGGACGCATGGGAGGAAGTAAAGAATTTGAAGAATGTGAAAAAGGCGCTCGAACGGGTACTTTTGCAGGTGCAGAAACCGGCGCGCTACATTGGCGGAGAGCTTGGAAGCATTGTGAAAGACCCGACCAAGGTGGATGTGCGGTTTGCTTTCTGCTTTCCGGATCTTTACGAGGTCGGCATGTCGCACCTCGGGATGAAAATCCTCTACGCCTTGCAGAACGAGCGGGAGGACTGCTGGTGCGAGCGGGTATTTGCGCCGGACGCGGATTTTGAAAAGATCATGCGGGAGAATGAAATCCCGCTTTTCGGCTTGGAAAGCCTTGATGCGATCACCGAGTTCGATCTTATTGGCTTTACCCTGCAATATGAGCTGAGTTTCACCGCGATCCTCAACATGCTCGACCTCGCGGGACTGGAGGTGCGCGCAAAGGATCGGAAAAATCTTTGGCCGGTGGTGGTCGCGGGCGGCCCTTGTGCCTGCAATCCGGAACCGATCGCGGACTTCATCGATCTGTTTATCCTCGGCGAAGGCGAGGAGGTCAATCTGGAACTGATCGATCTCTATAAGGCCTGCAAGGCCGAAGACTGCACCAAGACGGAATTTTTGCGCCGCGCGGCGCAGGTGGAGGGCATCTACGTCCCGTCGCTCTACGACGTTTCCTATCATGCCGACGGTACGATTGAAGCGGTCACGCCAAAGGACGGTGCGCCCGCCGTCGTGCACAAGCGGATCATCAAGGACCTGGACAAGGTCTATTATCCGGAAAATTTTGTTGTGCCGTTCACGGAAGCGGTGCACGACCGCGCGATGGTGGAAGTGCTGCGCGGCTGCATCCGCGGCTGCCGGTTTTGCCAGGCGGGATTTATTTACCGGCCGTTCCGGGAAAAAAGCCCGGAAACGCTCGATAAAAACGCCCACGATCTCTGCAATAACACCGGCTACGATGAAGTTTCGCTCACCTCGCTTTCGACAAGCGACCTTTCGACGCTCGAGCCGCTGCTCAATAAGATGCTTACCTGGACCGAGCCGGATGCGGTGAACATCGCGCTGCCGTCGCTGCGGGTCGACAACTTCTCGAAGGAGCTGATGGACCGGATCGCCGGCGTGCGCAAGTCGTCGCTGACTTTTGCGCCTGAGGCCGGTACCCAGCGGCTGCGGGACGTCATCAACAAAAATGTCACCGAGGAAGAGGTCCTGCGCACCTGCCGGACGGCGTTTTTGGGCGGTTACACGAATGTGAAGCTCTACTTCATGCTGGGGCTGCCGACCGAGACCGACGAAGATGTCGCGGGGATCATCCATCTGGCACAGAAGGTGGTGGACGAATTCTACCATATGCCGGAAAAGCCAAAAGGCAAGGGCGTGAATGTGACCGTTTCGGTCGCCTGTTTTGTGCCGAAACCTTTCACGCCATTTGAATTCGAGCCGCAGGATACGACCGAAATGCTCCGCCGTAAGCAGAAGATCCTGCTCGAAACGGTGAAGAGCAAAAAGATATCGGTCAAGTACCACGACAGCCCGACCAGTTTTCTCGAGGCCGCGCTCGCACGCGGCGACCGGCGGCTTGGCCCGGTGGTGGAATACGCCTGGCGAAGCGGCTCGAAGCTTGACGGCTGGACCGATTACTTCTCGATGGAACGCTGGGAGGACGCTGCCGAAGTCTGCGGCGTGGACTATGCGTTCTATGCGAACCGGACCCGTTCCTACGACGAGGTGATGCCGTGGGACCATCTCGATTATGGGGTGAGTAAGGCATACCTCGTCCGGGAGAACAAGCTGGCCCACTGCGATACGACCACGCCGCACTGTCGCAATCACTGCTCGGGATGCGGCGCGAATAAACTGCTGGGAGGTGCCTGCTTTGGGTAACGGAGGGACTTTCTATCCGGTGCGCGTCTTTTTCGAAAAGCGCGGGCGGATCAAATATATTTCCCATCTTGACCTCACCCGGTGCATCACCCGCGCGCTGGGGCGTTCCAGGTTGCCGGTCTGGCATACGCAGGGTTTTCATCCGCACATCTATGTGACCTTCGCGCTGCCGCTTTCGCTTGGTTACGAAGGGGTCTGTGAAACGATGGATTTCCGTCTGACCGAGTGCCTGCCGATGGAGGAGGTCGTCAGCAGGCTCAACGGCGTCTTTCCCGAAGGGCTGCGCGCCAGCAGGGCGCAGCCGCCGGTGAATCTGCCCGGCGTGATCGCCTCGGCGGACTATGAGATCACGATGGAGTTTGACCATGTGGACGGCGAAACCGTAAAAACGGCGTTTGAAGCTTTCTGCGCGCGGCCGGAAATCCCGGTGGTGAAGCGCACCAAGAAGGGGGAGCGTTCCCTTGACGTGAAACCGCACTTTTTGGTGCGCGGTTTGCAGGCGGGGGAAAACGCTGTGCGCATGACCATGCGTACAGCCGCGGGCGAGACGCTCAACATCAATCCGTCGCTCGTGCTCGATGCGTTCGCGCAGGCGGGCGGTTACCAGGCGGATTGGATGCAGGTGGTACGGACCGCAATCCTTGATGGGGACGGAATGAATTTCGTATAGGGATGGACAGGCATGGAAGGAGGATTTTAAATGGTTACAAAGGCAAACGACCAGAAGATCACCGTGAATGAACATATGCGGGACGGCAAAGGCTCTGTGAAGCTGCGGCAGCTCATCACACCGGAGCAATTCTGCGGACATGGCCGGCTTTTCAGTGTCATCACCCTCGAACCGGGCTGTTCGATCGGGTGGCACGTGCATACCGGCGAGAGCGAAACCTTTTATATTATGCAGGGGACTGCGAAACTCAATGACAACGGCGTGGAAAAGACCCTTTCCCCGGGAGACTGCTCCTACACCGCCTCTGGGGAGGGGCACAGCATCGAAAACACCGGCACGGACACCCTCAGTCTGGCCGCGCTGATCGTGAAAGCCTGAGAAACGGCTGAAATCTGCAAATAATGTAAAAAAGTGCTTGCAATTTTCAGGCGATTGTGGTATCCTATTTTAGCATGTGAAGAACGTTGTATATCCACAACGGTCTTTGTGCCCAATCCGGAGGTCCGGGTTGAACATTAAAGCGGACAGTCCTCTGCCATACAGTTTATGGGAATGAATGTCTGAAAAAATAAGGAGGAAGCACGATGGATGCTTTAAAGCACATTGCCAGCGACTGCATCAAAGCAGAGCCGCCCAAGGTCGAGATCGGTGACACCGTCAAGGTTCACGTCTGGGTCAAAGAGGGCGAGAAGAAGAGAATTCAGATTTTTGAGGGAACGGTTATCGCCAAAAAACACGGCGGCATCTCCGAAACCTTCACCGTCCGCCGCGTGGCCCATGGCTGCGGTGTGGAGAGGGTTTTCCCGGTTCATTCCCCCAATATTGACAAGGTTGAGCTGGTTCGCAACGGTCGTGTCCGCCGCAGCAAGCTCTACTATCTGCGTGACCGCGTCGGTAAAGCCGCCAAGGTCAGAGAGTCGATCCGGTAATAGATTGCTCAGATTTGCAGGCCGCCAGAGGGCGGCCTGTTTTTCGTTTGTTCACAGGTTCTCGGTTGTATCGCCGGCAAAGATATGATATACTATATCTTGTTTTTGTATGGAAAAAAACCGTTAGATAGGGTGATAATAGAATGAATCTCGACAATGATATGGAACAGGAGCGGCAGGAGGGGTCCGACGATTTCCGTTACGACATCCAGAATTCGCTCAATGCTTCCGAAAAACGCAAAAATGCGATGAATGAGCTTTATGAATGGATTGAATCAAGCGTTTTCGCGGTGATTTTGATCCTGCTTGTATTCACCTTTTTTGTGCGAACCGCGTTTGTCTCCGGGTCGTCGATGGTGCCCACGCTGCATGACGGAGAACGGCTGATTTTGCAGCAGATCGGATATACCGATCCGCAGTACGGGGATATCATCGTCATCGACCGCACGCAGAGCGACGAGCCGCCGATCATCAAGCGGGTGATCGGCAAAGAGGGCGACCTCATCGACATCGACTTTGAAAATGGGGTTGTGGCGCGAAACGGCAAGGTCTTGGACGAGCCTTATGTCAACGAGCCGACCCTCACCGAACGGGATGTGGAATTCCCGGTGGAGGTGCCGGAGGGGACCCTGTTCGTCCTGGGGGACAACCGCAACCATTCGGCGGACAGCCGCACGCAAGACATCGGAATGATCGATCTGCACCGGGTGATGGGCAAGGCCGTATTCCGGTTCTTCCCGCTTGGAAACGCGGGCGCGATCACCCATCAGTAACGGAGGAGAATATGCCTTTTGAAGAAGATAGCCAGATGATGCAGCCGATGGCCCCGGTGCCCTCGATCCAGTGGTTCCCGGGCCACATGACCAAGACCCGCCGGATGATGGAAAAGGATCTGAAGCTGGTCGATCTTGTGGTGGAACTGGTAGACGCGCGGATCCCGGCTTCGAGCCGCAACCCGGAGATCGATAAGCTCGTCGGCAAAAAGCCGCGCGTCATCCTGCTCAACAAATGCGATTCCGCGGATGAAGCGGCGACCAAACGTTGGATCGAATATTATGCGCGCGAGGGCGTCCCGGCGCTCGCGGCCGACTGCCGCAGCGGAAAAGGACTTGGCGCTTTTCTGCCGCTCGTGCGCAAAACGCTTTCGGAGCTGCTTGAGCGCCGCGCCGCCAAAGGGATGGCTGGCCAGCCGATTCGCATGATGATCGTCGGCGTGCCGAACGCGGGAAAGTCCTCGTTTATCAACCGGATGGCGGGTTCCCGCCGCGCCAAGGTGGAGGACCGTCCGGGCGTGACGCGTGGCCGGCAGTGGGTGTCGCTCGAGGGCGGCATCGAACTGCTCGACATGCCGGGCGTGCTCTGGCCGAAATTCGACGACCCGCTGGTGGGCGAACGCCTCGCGTTCACCGGCGCGGTCAAGGACGACGTGCTTGATATCGAGCTGCTTGCAATGCGGCTGCTTTGGCTTTTGCGGGAGGAATACCCGCAGATGCTTTCGCAGCGCTACAATCTGAAGGACGGCGAATTGGACGGGCCTGACGCATATGGCCTGCTTGAACTGGTTGGCCGCAAACGCGGGATGCTTATTTCCGGCGGGGAAGTCAACACCGAACGCGCCGCAATCACTGTTTTGGACGAATTTCGCAGCGGCAGGATCGGCCGTATCACCCTGGAACAGCCCCCGGAAGGCTGAAGCTTTCCAAGAAGGGAGTCCGACAGATGTACGAATATGAGCTGATCGCATACGACCAGGGCTTCACCGCTGTTTGCGGTGTGGACGAGGCTGGCCGCGGGCCGCTCGCCGGGGACGTTTACGCGGCGGCGGTGATCCTGCCGCGCGGTGTGGAGATTGCGGGCGTCAACGATTCCAAAAAGCTCACCGAAAAAAAGCGTGAAGCGCTTTTCGACCTAATTCGGGAAAAAGCGGCCGCATACTGTATTTCGGCCGCCACGGTGGCCGAAATCGATTCCCTCAACATCCTGCAGGCGTCGCTTCTGGCGATGCGGCGGGCGGTTGGGGGCCTTTCGGTGCGGCCGGATCTGGCGCTGGTGGACGGAAATCAGGACCCTCATCTGGAGATTCCCACCCAGACGATCGTCAAAGGGGACGGCAAAAGCGCCTCGATCGCGGCCGCTTCGATCCTCGCAAAGGTGGCGCGGGACCGGTATATGAAAAAACTGGACGAGCAGTATCCGCAGTACTGTTTCGCGAAACATAAAGGCTACGGGACCAAGCTGCACTATGAGATGCTCGAACAGTACGGCATTTCGCCGGTGCACCGGAAAACCTTCCTCAAGAAAATCCTGCAAAGCGGGTGACGCAAATGGCGACAACACGGGCCCGTGGGACGCTGGGAGAGGACTTTGCCTGCGCGTGCCTGCAAAAGGACGGCTATGAAATCCTCGAACGCAACTGGCGAAATGGACATCACGAAATCGACCTGATCGTGAAACGCGGGGACGTGGTTGCTTTCGTGGAGGTTAAGACCCGTGCGGAGGGTAGCTTTGCAACGCCCGCCGAAAGCGTCACAAAAGCGCAGCGGCGGCGGATCGTGCTGGCCGCGGTGGCATATCTGAAAAGCCATGGCATATACAATACAGGGGCAGTCTTGCCGCGGTTCGACCTCTTTGAAGTGGTCACCGGCCGGCCGGATTCGCCTGAGATTGTACGGTACGCGCACCTGCCTGCCGCATACGATACGGGGGATTTGGATGTATTTCTTTGACCTGCACTGCGATACAGTGACCGAAGCGAACCAGCAGGGCAGGGGCCTTGCAAACGCGGAACTGCAGCTTTCCGTCGACCGGCTTCCCGGCGCCGTCTGGACCCAGTGCTTTGCGATTTTCATGCCCGACCATCTGCGGGGCCGGGCCGCCGTGGACTACTATGAGGACAACTTTCATTTTTTCTGCCGGCAGCTGCAAAAGTATGCGGATCGGATGGCGCAGGCCCGCACTGTGCGGGAAATTTCTGCGGCGAATGCGGCGGGCAGGCTCGCGGCGGTGCTGACCGTCGAGGGCGGATCGGCGCTGGCCGGGGAACTGTCCCGGGTGCGTCGGCTGCGGGAATGCGGCGTGCGGATGCTGACGCTGACCTGGAACGGCGCGAACGAGCTCGCGGGCGGCACAGCGGCCGATCCGATGGCGCAGGGGTTTACCCCGTTCGGCAGGAAAGCTGTGGCGGCGCTGGAGGACGCGGGAATCATCGTGGACGTTTCCCATCTGAGCGACAAAGCTTTCTGGGAGCTTTCCGACTTTGCCCGGCGGTCGTTTGTGGCGTCGCATTCGAACCTGCGCAGCGTCTGCGACCACCCGCGCAACCTGACCGATGACCAGTTCCGGCGGATTGTGGAGCTTGGCGGGCTGGTTGGGGT
Source organism: Anaerotruncus sp. AF02-27 (assembly GCF_003465835.1). Classification (NCBI taxonomy): domain Bacteria; kingdom Bacillati; phylum Bacillota; class Clostridia; order Eubacteriales; family Oscillospiraceae; genus Anaerotruncus; species Anaerotruncus sp. AF02-27. The sequence goes on from NZ_QSBX01000006.1 coordinate 19,280, forward strand.
GAATTTTTACATCCGGTTCCTGGCGCCGGAGGGGGAGCCGTCTTTTGACGGCCTTGCCGCGCATATCGAACGGATGCTCCTGCTCGGCGGGGAGGACGCCGTCGCGCTCGGCAGCGATTTCGACGGGGCGGATATGCCTTTATGGCTCGCGTCGGTGGGATGGATTCCCCAGCTATATGAAAGGCTCTGCCGCCGTTTCGGAAACGGGATCACTGAAAAGCTGTTCTACCGCAATGCGATGCGGTTTTTTGCGCGTTACGAGCAAATGGGGATTTGCTGGTAGGGGCGTTCAAACCATAGGGAAAGCGAGGGGGCCAATATAGCGGTCTATACAATGGGCGATCTGCACCTGTCCCTTTCGGGGGATCACGCGATGGATGTCTTTGAAGGATGGCGCGGCTATGTTGCCCGCATCGAGGAAAACTGGCGCGCGAAGGTGACGGAAAAGGATACGGTGGTACTGCCGGGCGACACGTCATGGGGGCTTTCGTTGGAAGAGGCGCTCGCGGATTTTCAGTTTCTGGAGGCGCTGCCGGGAAAAAAGATCCTGCTCAAAGGGAACCATGACTACTGGTGGTGCACCATGAAAAAGATGGAGGACTTTTTTACCGCGCACGGATTAAATTCGCTGCGGATTCTCCATAATAACTGCGTCGTGTCCGAGGAGCTCGCGCTGTGCGGCTCGCGCGGGTGGCTTTTTGAGACAGGGCAGGCTTCTGACCAGAAGGTCATCAACCGGGAGGCGATGCGGCTGGAGGCTTCGATCCGCGAAGCCGAAAAGACCGGGTTCACGCCGGTGGTGTTTCTGCACTATCCGCCGGTTTATGGAGAGAACGAGTCGCCGCAGATTTTGGATGTGCTGGTCCGTCATAAGATCAAACGGTGCTACTACGGTCATATCCATGCGTCCGGCTGCCGTTATGCGATCGACGGGACCTATCTGGGAATCCGGTTCTTCCTTTGCAGCAGCGACTATCTGCGTTTCGATCCGCTTTTGGTGGAAAAGACGTAAAAACTTCTAAAAATCTGGTTTTCATTCACAATTTATCTATTGGCAATCGGAAAGATATTTGCTATAATATCATGATAGCGGGCTTATGACCAACCGTTCCTCCATGAGAAGTGGCAGGAGCAAAATGTAAAGTAACTTTTTCAGGAGGAAGTAGAAATGACAGTCAATTCCGTCAAGACCAATGAAGACAAACGCGTGGAGCTTGAAATCGCCGTGAGTGCGGAGGATTTCGGCAAGGCGCTCGATGAAGCGTTTAAGAAAAATTCCAAAAAAATGCAGGTCCCTGGTTTCCGCCGTGGACATGCGCCCCGCAAGATGATCGAAAAGATGTATGGGGAAGGCATCTTCTTTGAGGATGCGATCAACGCCACCTATCCGGCAGCTTATGAAGCAGCCGTTGAGGAAAAGGGCATCGAGCCGGTCGACCGCGCTGACATTGAAGTGATGGAAGCCACCAAAGAAAGCGGCTACACCTTCAAGGCGACCGTGACTGTCAAGCCGGAAGTTGCACTCGACGGATACAAGGGCCTCGAAGTTGAGAAGAAACTCTATGAGGTTTCCGACGAGGAAATCGGTAAGGAAATCGACCGGATGCGTGAGCAGAACGCCCGCGTGATTGCGGTCGAGGGCCGCGCCGCTGCAAACGGCGACATTGCGACCATCGATTTTGAAGGCTTTGTGGATGGCGCCGCGTTTGAGGGCGGCAAGGGCACCGATTACCCGCTCGAGCTCGGCTCGAACAGCTTCATTCCCGGTTTTGAGGATCAGGTCGCGGGCCACAACGCCGGCGAGGAATTCGAAGTGAATGTTTCCTTCCCGGAGAATTACCATGCTGAAGAGCTCAAGGGCAAACCGGCCGTGTTCAAATGCACGCTCAAAGAGCTCAAGACCAAAGAACTGCCCGCGCTGGATGACGAGTTTGCAAAGGATGTCAGCGAGTTCGATACCCTCGATGAGCTGAAGGGCGATCTGCGCGCCAAAGCCCAGGAACGCAAGGACGAGCAGAGCAAGGCCGAGGTGGAAAATAAGCTGATGGAAGCGGTCGTCGCCAAGATGCAGGCCGATATCCCGCAGTGCATGTATGACCACCGTGTGGATGAGATGATCCGCGATTTCGATTACCGTCTGCAGTCGCAGGGCATGAACCTGCAGACCTACCTGCAGTACACCGGAATGGAGCTTGCCTCCTTCCGCAAGACCTTTGCGGAACAGGCTGAGGCGCAGGTCAAGACCCGTCTCGCGCTGGAGAAAATTGTCGCGATTGAGGGCATTGAGCCGACCGCCGAGGAGTACGACGCGCAGATTGAAAAGATCGCGAAAAATTATAACATGAAGGCCGATGAAGTCAAGCAGTACATCCCGGAAAAGGAGATCAAGCTGGAGCTCGCGCTCAACAAGGCGATCGACCTGGTGCGTGACGCGGCCGTGATCAAGGAAGTCAAAGACGAACCCGTGAAGGAAGCGGCGGAGGAGAAGCCGAAAAAGGCCTCGAAACCCAGAGCAAAAAAAGCAAAAGCGGCGGAAGCTCCTGCCGAGGCGGAATAATCAGCATTTTACATACCGGCGCGGCAGGCGGAGGGCCTGCCGCATCGGTATCTTGGAGATAGAGCGATTGGTTTGCGGCAAAACCAACCAACAGGAGGTAATTTCTATGAGCCTGGAGATCGGACGCACGGCGATGAGCCTTGTGCCAATGGTAGTGGAACAGACGAACCGCGGTGAGCGGTCGTATGACATCTTTTCCCGCCTGCTCAACGACCGTATTGTGATGCTCTGCGAGGAGGTCAATGACACTTCCGCGAGCCTGGTGGTCGCGCAGCTGCTCTATCTGGAAGGGCAGGACCCCGATAAGGATATCCACCTTTACATCAACAGCCCGGGCGGTTCGGTGACCGCCGGCATGGCGATCTATGACACCATGAACTATATCAAATGCGACGTGTCCACCATCTGTATGGGGCTTGCCGCCTCGATGGGAGCGTTTCTGCTTTCCTCCGGCGCAAAGGGCAAGCGTCTGGCGTTGCCGAACGCGGAGGTCATGATCCATCAGCCGTCGGGCGGCGCGCGCGGGCAGGCAAGCGACATGAAGATCCACACCGATTGGATCATCCGCACCCGCGAGAAACTAAATAAAATCCTTTCGGAACAGACCGGTCAGCCGCTTGAAGTGATCGAGCGGGACACTGAGCGCGACAATTTCATGACCGCGCAGCAGGCCTGTGATTACGGCCTGGTCGACAAGGTCATTGCACACCGGTAAAGAAGATGTGCAACGCCCGTTTGGGGCGCTGCACATTTGTGCTGTTTAAAGTCAGATACCAGGTAGGAGGTTTCCCACATGGCAAAGATGGAAGATCAAAGGGAATTGCGCTGTTCCTTCTGCGGAAAGATGCAAAACCAGGTCCAGCGGCTGATCGCCGGGCCGGGGGTATGCATCTGCAACGAGTGCGTCGAGCTCTGTCAGAGCGTGTTGGAGGACGACATGCCCGCTTCGCGTTCCTCCCGGCCGCAGCGGCAGGAGCAGCAGATCAACGTGTTGAAACCCCGCGAAATCAAGGAACATCTGGATGAATATGTGATCGGGCAGGATCGTGCCAAGCAGTCGCTGGCTGTCGCGGTCTATAACCACTATAAACGGATCTATTTTGGCGATGCGGGGGATGTGGACCTCAACAAAACCAATATCTTGATGCTCGGGCCAACCGGCGTCGGCAAGACGCTGCTCGCACAGACGCTGGCCAAAATGCTCAATGTCCCGTTTGCCATCGCGGACGCCACGACGCTGACCGAGGCGGGCTATGTGGGCGAGGATGTCGAGAACATTTTGCTGCGGCTTCTGCAGGCGGCAGATTATGACGTGGAGCGCGCCCAGAAGGGCATCATCTACATCGATGAGATTGACAAGATCACCCGCAAGAGCGAGAACCCGTCGATCACCCGCGACGTTTCGGGCGAGGGTGTGCAGCAGGCGCTTCTGAAAATCCTCGAAGGTACTGTTGCGAACGTCCCGCCGCAGGGGGGGCGCAAGCATCCGCAGCAGGAGTTCATTCAGATCGACACAAAGGACATCCTGTTTATCTGCGGCGGCGCGTTTGAGGGCATCGACAAGATCATTGAACGGCGCGTCGACAAAAGCTCGCTTGGATTCGGTTCGACGCTCAAGGACGCGAAGGCGAAAGACAAGCTGATTGAGCAGGTTATCCCGCAGGATCTCATCCGGTTTGGGCTGATCCCGGAGCTCATCGGCCGTGTGCCGGTGGTCACCGTGCTTGAACAGCTTGACCGCGACGCGCTGGTCACCATTCTCACCGAACCGAAAAACTCGCTGGTGAAACAGTATCAGCAGCTTTTCAATCTGGATGGGATTGAACTTTCCTTCACGCCGGAAGCCCTGACCGCAATTGCGGACAAGGCGATCAACCGCAAAACCGGTGCGCGCGGCCTGCGTGCGATCATGGAAGAGGTGCTCGGAGAATTGATGTTTGAAGCGCCATCCGACTGTACGATCGAGAAGGTTACGATCACCAAGGATTGCGTGGATAAGACCGGCAAGCCGGAACTGGTGCTCAATCCCGAACGCAAGCCGCAGCGGCTGCAGATCAACACTGCCCGTCGGGCGCAGGTCCGTCCTCGCAGGGAAGCGGCAGGCTGATTTTATCTTGGATTATTTCTGGTCAAAACCGCCCGTCCGGGCGGTTTTGCTTGTATATGGGAAAGATAGCGGAAAGATTCACAAGGTTTACACCCGCTTTATCTTATGTTATAATAAACGCAAAACGGGCGCGGCCCGTTTTCTTCCGCGTTTTGCGCGGGAGTGCCGCCCAAGTCGGCGCTGAATCCCGGGCAATTTGCATTTTGCCCCGCAATGGGGTTTTAGATAGATCCCTTAGAAATGGAGGTCGCGAAATGAGCGAACTTAACGATAAAAAGAAAGCAGAAGTATTGGCACAGGAGAAAAAAGAACCTGTACAGATGCCGGTGCTGGTGCTGCGAGGGCTGGTGCTCTATCCGCAGATGGTGCTGCATTTCGACGTGGGACGGGAGAAATCGATCCTTGCGCTCAATAAGGTGATGAGCGGGGACCGCAAGATTTTCCTCGTTGCCCAGAAGAACATCCGGGAGGATGAGCCTCATGCCGACGGCATTTACAAGGTCGGCGTCGTGGCGCAGGTCAAACAGATTATCAAATCCCAGGGCGGCACCTGGCGGGTGCTGGTGGAAGGGATGTACCGTGCAAAATGCATGGAGATCGTGAGCGAGGCCCCTTATTTTGAGGGGATGGTCGAACCGTTCCCGCTGAAAATCACCCGCAGCGTAAAATCCGCGATGTGCGACGCACTGATGCGTACCGTCAAGGATCTGTTCGAGGAATATTGCTTTCTCACGCCGCGCATGCCGAAGGAGCTGGTGATCAACGCGCTTGTGAGCGAAGATCCGGTGCACCTGGCGGAATACATAGCCGGGAACATGTCGATGGAGGTGGAGGACAAGCAGACCATCCTCTCCCAGTCCGACCCGCTCAAACGGCTGGAAATCCTTGCGCGCATCCTCGAAGAGGAAAACGATATCCTCTCGCTTGAGGCGGATATCCAGGAGAAGGTCAAGGGCCAGATCGACAAAAACCAGCGGGAATATTACCTGCGTGAGCAGCTCAAGGCGATTTCGGGCGAGCTGGGCGAGGAGGACCCGCAGGAGGAACAGAACGAATACTACGCAAAGATCGAGAAGCTCAAACTTGACGCGGAGACCACCGAAAAGCTCAATAAGGAGGTTGACCGGCTCTCGAAGATGCCGTCCAACTCGAATGAGGCGGGTGTTATCCGCGGTTATCTCGACACGGTTCTGGAGCTTCCATGGAATAAACGGACCGCCGACAAAATAGATATCAAAAAGGCGCGTGCGCTGCTCGACCGCGAGCATTACGGCTTGCAGAAGGTCAAGGAACGCATCCTCGAGCTGCTTGCCGTGCGCAAGCTTGCTCCGGAGATCAAGGGACAGATCATCTGCCTCGTGGGCCCTCCGGGCGTCGGAAAGACTTCGATCGCGCGCTCGATTGCCAAGGCGATGGGGCGTAAATACGTGCGCATCTCGCTCGGCGGTGTGCGCGATGAGAGCGACATCCGCGGCCATCGCAAAACCTATATCGGATCGATGCCCGGCCGTATCATGAACGCGATGAAGCTCGCGGGCAGCCAGAACCCGCTGATGCTGCTCGACGAGGTGGATAAGCTCGGAAACGACTACCGCGGCGACCCCTCCGCGGCGCTGCTGGAGGTGCTCGATTCCGAACAGAACCACGCCTTCCGCGACCACTTCATCGAGGTGCCGTTCGATCTTTCGGACGTGCTGTTTATCGCAACGGCCAACACGCTCGACACCGTCCCGACACCGCTTCTCGACCGCATGGAGGTCATCGAGCTTTCGAGTTATACCCGGGAAGAGAAATTCCATATTGCAAAAAGTCATCTGCTGCAAAAGCAGATGAAGCGCCATGGGCTGACCGCTTCGAAGGCGAAGATCGCGGACGACGCGATCTATGCGCTGATCGATAACTATACCCGTGAAGCAGGCGTGCGCAACCTCGAGCGCGAGCTGGCGTCGCTTTTGCGCAAAGCGGCCAGACAGATCGTCGCGGGCGAGCGGAAAAAGGTAGTTATTACAAACGATAACATCGTCGAATATCTGGGTCCGCGTAAATTTAAGCCGGAATTGATTCAGCCTTATAATGAGGTCGGCCTGGTCAACGGGCTCGCCTGGACTTCTGTCGGCGGTGAAATGCTGCAGGTGGAGGTTGCGATCCTCGATGGCGCCGGCAAGGTGGAACTCACCGGCTCGCTCGGTGACGTGATGAAAGAATCCGCTCACGCCGCGATCAGCTATATCCGTGCCCACAGCGACAAATACGGAGTGGAGCACGATTTCTACAAGACGAAGGATATCCACATCCATGTGCCGGAAGGCGCCGTCCCGAAGGACGGACCGTCCGCGGGCGTAACCATCTGCACGGCGCTCATCTCAGCGCTGTCGGATACGCCGGTGCACCGTGACGTCGCGATGACCGGAGAGATCACTCTGCGCGGCCGCGTACTGCCGATCGGCGGTCTCAAGGAAAAGACAATGGCCGCCTATCGCGCGGGCATCAAGACAGTGGCTATCCCGGCCGACAATGAGCCGGATCTCGCTGAGATCGATCCGATGGTGCGCGACAGCCTCAAGTTTATCACCGCGGAACGGATTGACACCGTGCTCGACGCGGCGCTGGTGAAAAAACCGCACAAGGTGGCAAACGCGCCGGTGCTCGACGCGCTGCCGGTCGAATCCGCGCAGGAGATCCCGAAGGCGCAGACCCCGATACCGCAGTGAGGTGATTTCCGGCGCGCGGATTTGAAAGGAAACAGCCATGAATTATCATAACGTACAATTTGAACGCAGTTTCGGGACCTCCGACCAGCTGCCGCCGTCCGACCTGCCTGAGATTGCATTCGCGGGCAGGTCAAACGTGGGGAAAAGCTCGATGATCAACAAGCTTTTCAACCGTAAGCAGCTTGCGCGGGTCTCGGCGGTGCCGGGCAAAACGGCAACCATCAATTTTTTCCACGCGGACGGTATCCGATTCGCGGATCTGCCCGGCTATGGCTACGCGAAGGTTTCCAAAGGGGAGAAGCGCCGCTGGAGCGAACTGATTGAGGGCTACTTTGCGCAGGAGCGCAACCTCCAGCTGGTGTTCCAACTGGTCGATATGCGCCATCCGCCGACGGCGGACGACCTTACGATGGTCAACTTCCTGATTGACCGTGAGATCCCGTTTGTGGTGATCCTGACCAAGAAGGATAAACTCAGTGCGAAGCAGCAGCAGGAACGCTTAAACGCTTTACGGGAAGAATTGCCGTACGCCGATCAGATTACGATGATCCCGTTTTCAGCGGAAAAGGGAGACGGCGTCACAGAGGTCAAAGCGATCATCGCGGAGATTGAAGCGGACTGCGCCGGAGACTTCCCCGAATGACCACAGTATAACGCGATGCGCGGATGCCAAAGGAGTCATTCGAGCAGCCGGTTAGATATACACACAAAAGGATGGATGACAATGTTTGTTTCTGACTGCCTGGGAGTCAATTCCCTTGGACACCTGACCATCGGCGGGCGCGACACAGTTGAGCTTGCGCAGACCTATGGGACGCCGCTCTACGTGATGGATGAAAATGAGATCCGCCGTGCCTGCGAGAGCTATCGCGAGTCGATCAACAAATATTACGGCGGCCGTGGGCTTGTGACCTACGCGAGCAAGGCATTCTGCTGCAAAGCGGTCTGCAAAGTCGCAATGGAGGAGCAGCTCGGCTTGGACGTCGTTTCCATTGGGGAGCTTTATACCGCGCAAAGCGTGGGATTCCCCGCCGAACGGATTTTTTTCCACGGAAATAATAAGACGGTGCAGGAACTGCAGGCTGCGATCGAATACGGCGTGGGCCAGATCGTGGTGGATAACCTGACCGAGCTGGAGCTTTTGAACCAGCTGGCTGTCAGCCAGGGAAAAATGGCAAAGATCCTTTTCCGCATTAAGCCCGGCATTGATGCGCATACCCACGATTTTGTCCGCACCGGGCAGATCGACAGCAAGTTTGGCTTCGCTCTGGAAACAGGCGAGGCAATGCAGGCTGTCAAAGAGGCTGCTGGGATGAAGGGCGTGCATCTTCTGGGGATGCACTGCCATATTGGTTCGCAGATTTTCGATATCGAGCCGTTTGAACATGCCGCTGAGGTGATGATCAGCTTCATGGCCGATGTGAAGGCCGAAACAGGGCTGGAGCTGGAGATGCTCGACCTGGGCGGGGGATTCGGCATCAAATATCTGCCGGAGCATGATCCGGTCGCCTACGACCAATACATGCAGCGTGTTTCCGAAACCGTCAAAAAAGCCTGCGCGGCGCGTTCGTTTAAAACCCCGTTCATCGTCATCGAACCAGGCCGTTCGATCGCCGGCCCGGCAGGCATCACTCTTTACACGGTCGGCGCAATCAAGGAGATTCCAAACGTCCGCACCTATGTTTCGATCGACGGCGGCATGGGGGACAATCCGCGCTATGCCCTTTATAAGTCCGAATATGAAGCACTCGTCGCGAACAAGGCTTCCCAGCCAAAGACCCATACGGTTACCATTGCGGGCAAGTGCTGTGAGAGCGGCGACCTGATTGGAGAGAACATGCCGCTGCAGGATGTGCGGGTCGGGGATATCATCGCGGTGCTCGCGACCGGCGCTTATAACTATTCGATGGCGTCAAATTATAATCGCATTCCCAAGCCGCCGGTCGTTATGCTCAAAGACGGTGAGGCGCGGGTTGTGGTAAAGCGTGAGACGCTGGAGGATATTGTCCGCAACGATATGCTGTAAACAGGCTGAAACGCTTCGGCGGGCCGGACGCGGATGCGTCCGGCCCGCTTTTGGGAGGGGCCGGGATGAACGACCTTTATATCCGCAGGATTTTTCTGGACGGGCCGCTTTCAGAGAGCGGCTATCTCGAAAAGCTCCCGCTGGTGAAAAACCTTCTCCGGCAGGGTGGGATTGATTTTACACAGCGGGTGACTTTTTTTGTCGGGGAGAATGGAACGGGAAAATCGACTTTGCTCGAAGCGCTGGCGGTCGTCTGGGGTTTTAACCCCGAGGGTGGCAGCCGCAATTTTGCGTTTTCCACAGCGGATTCGCATTCGGCGCTCTGCAAAAATTTGCGTATCTGGCGCGGGCCGGTGCGTCCGAGGGACGGGTTCTTTCTGCGGGCCGAGAGTTTCTACAATGTCGCGAGCTACATCGATGAACTTGACCGCGCGCCGGGCCTTTCCCCCAAACTTATCGACAGCTACGGCGGCAGATCGCTGCACGGACAGAGCCACGGGGAGAGCTTCCTGTCTCTGGTGATGAACCGCTTCGGCGGGAACGGGCTCTATATTCTCGATGAACCGGAAGCCGCTCTTTCGCCGTCACGGCAGATGGCTCTGCTCGCGCGGATCGTTTCGCTCGCGGAGGACGGTTCGCAGCTTCTTATCGCGACCCATTCACCGATCCTGCTTGCCTGCCCAAAGGCGCAGATCCTGGAACTCAGCGCGGAAGGCATCACCACTATGCCGTACGAACAAACAGAACATTATCAGCTCACAAAAGCCTTCCTTAACAATCCCGAGCGGATGCTCCGCTACCTTTTGGAGGATGATCCCGCGAAGCAATAAAATAGCCGTTTTGCGGCTGCTTTTTTACATATCGGCCTTTGGCTGGCGCATAAAAATTTAAAATGGCCGCGGCAGAGCCGCATGGCCAATTTTTGATTGCTAAGCAATAAAAAATGTTGCGCTTTCGCACACAAAAGCCTTTACTTTCGCGCTCTAAAATGATAAAATCAAATACAATGAACATTTCATTTTTGGAGGCGGTTTTTCATGAACACAAAACTGAAAGACATGAACGTGGATTACCTGTTTAAAGCAATCCTTTCGCTGGAAACGATGGAGGAATGCTATAACTTTTTTGAGGATCTGTGCACCGTTCCGGAACTCAAAGCGCTCTCTCAGCGGCTCGAAGTGGCCCGGATGCTTTCGGAAGGCCGCGTTTACAGCGATATTGTGGCGAAAACCGGTGCGTCCACCGCGACCATCAGCCGTGTAAACCGTTCGCTCAACTACGGCAGTGACGGTTACAAGGTTGTATTTGAACGGGTGCGTGACTGATGCCCTACAGCGTTTTTGCCGCTTATTACGACCGCCTCACCGGGGAGATCGATTATAAACGGCGCGCGGAATATTTTGACCGCTTGATCAGGCAGCATATCGAGGTGACCGGCGAGACGATCCTGCTCGACCTTGGGTGCGGGACAGGCAGCCTTACGGTCGAGCTTGCCGCTTTGGGTTACGATGTGATCGGTGTGGACGGCAGCGCGGATATGCTGTCTGAAGCTGTGTCCAAGCAGGGGGACAGGCCGGTCCTTTATCTTTGCCAGAAGTTCGATGCGCTTGACCTGTTTGGAACAATCGACGTTGCGGTCTGCGCGCTCGACAGCCTCAACCACCTGCCGGATACGGCAGCGCTTGAACGGGCATTTGCCAGGGTGTCCCTCTTTACTGCGCCGGGAGGGCTCTTCCTGTTCGATGTGAATACCGAATATAAGCACCGGGAGGTGCTGGGCCAGAACACCTTTGTCTATGATTTGGACGATCTTTACTGCGTGTGGCAGAACACCACCGACAAGGCGCTTCGCACCCGGATCTCGCTTGACTTTTTCGTGCGTGAGGGGAAAACCTATACCCGGCAGAGCGAAAGCTTCTGCGAACGGGCTTTTACGCATGCGCAGATTCTGGACGTGCTGTCCCGCACCGGATATGAGCTGCTTGCGGTGTACGCGGGAGATACCACCGGCCCGGTGGGAGAAACGACTCAGCGCGCGGTCTATGTGGCGCGCAAAAAAGAAACAGAAGGAATTTAAGCTATGGGAAAACTGATACGTACGATCGCGGCGGACGGCTCGGCAGTCTGCACCGCGATCGATTCCACCGATATCGTGGCGGAACTCGAACGAATCCATCGTCCGAGCGCGACCGTTACGGCGGCGCTCGGACGGCTGGTCACAGCTGCTTCGATCATGGGGCAGATGCTGAAAAACGAAACCGACAGCGTCACCATCCGGGTGGCGGGCAGCGGCCCCGCCGGGTCGCTCATCGCTGTTTCGGACAGTCTGGGGAACCCGCGCGGCTATGTCGCCAATCCGATTGTCGAGATCCCGCTCAACCGTTACGGAAAGCTTGACGTGGCGGGCGCGGTCGGCACTGACGGAACCCTTTCGGTCATCAAGGACGTGGGCCTGCCGGAACCGTCGATCGGCTCGGTTCCGCTGGTTTCGGGCGAGATCGCGGAGGATATCACCAGCTACTTTGCCGTAAGCGAACAGACGCCGACCGTCTGCGCGCTTGGCGTTCTGGTGAACCCGGATCTTTCGGTGCGGGCGGCGGGCGGATACCTGATCCAGCTGCTGCCCGGCGCGGACGACGCGGTGATTGGCCGCGTTGAAGAGAACCTGCAAAATGTCCAGCCGATCACTGCGATGATCGATTCCGGGATGACGCCTTGGGACGTTATCCAAACGGTGTTCGCGGGGTTTGAACCACAGGTGCTCGACGAGGCCGAGCCGGTTTACCGCTGTAACTGCTCGAAGCAGCGGGTGGAACGGGCGCTTCTGAGTATCGGCCGCGAGGAGCTGGAAAAGCTCGCGGACGAACAGGATGTAACCGAGGTGGAATGCCATTTCTGTGACAAAAAGTATTCTTTCACACGTGAGGATTTGCAGATGCTGTTAAAGCGCTGATCAGAAAATAAGAAAGAGGCCCGCGCGCGGGCCTCTTTCTTATTTGAGCTTATAGGTATCCTTGTAGTGCTTGCAACAGACGTTCAGAACGCATTTGTCGCACTGCGGCCGCCGCGCCACGCAGACCGCGCGGCCATGCAGCACCAGCCGGTGGCAAAAGTCGTTCGATTCCTCCGGCGGGAGGATTTTGCGCAGCTGATCCTCAATTTTCACCGGATCTTTGCCTTCGGTGAGGCCGAGCAGGTTGGTCAGCCGGATACAGTGGGTATCTACCACAATGGCGGGCTTCCCGAAGATGTCGCCGACCATGAGGTTGGCGGTCTTGCGGCCGATACCGGGGAGCTTTACGAGCTCCTCGACCGTATCCGGCATCACACCGCCGTAAACGTCGCGGAGCATGATGCACATATTGATGATATCTTTGGCCTTGATCTTGTAAAACCCGCAGGAACGGATCATATTTTCAATATCGGAAAGCTGTGCGTCTGCAAAATCCTCAATGGTCTGATATTTGGCGAACAGGTCTTTGCAGACGATGTTGACCCGTGCGTCGGTGCATTGGGCCGCCAGCCGGGTTGCGATGAGCAGCTCATGTGGCTTGCGGTATTCAAGCGAACAGATCGCGTCGGGATATTCCTGCTTCAACAGTTCGATTGCTTTTAGCGCGATGTCTTTTTTCTTCATAATACGAAACCTCCTAAGGAATCATGGGCAGCAGCGTATGGAACAGAAAACCGAGCGCGCCGGAAAACAGGATGAGCCAGATGGGGTGGAGCTTCTTTTTCCAGCGGCTGAAAAGGAACACCAAGACGACGATGAGGATCGCCCGCCAGCTCACCGCGGGCATATGTCCAAAGACGGCGGTAAGCGAGGAGACCCCCATGACGTTCGCGAGGAAGATCGAAAACGCGGCCGCGCCGATGAGCCCGACCACTGCGGGGCGCAGGCCGTAGAGAGCGGCTTTGACACAGGAGTTGTCCTGGAAGCTTGTGAACCATTTGGCAATGAGCAGGAGGATGAGGAAAGACGGCAGAATCACGCCAAGTGTTGCGTAGGCCGCGCCCAGCAGCCCGCCTTTTTCCATGCCGACAAAAGTTGCGATATTGACCGCGAAGGGACCGGGCGTGGATTCGCTGATGGCGATAAAATCGATCAGCTGATCCTGTGCGAGCCAGCCGTGGGAGAGGATGTCCTGCTGGATCATCGGGATCATGGCATAGCCGCCACCGATGGTAAAGAGGCCAATTTTAAAAAAGGTCAGAAAGAGGGCGGGGAAAATGCTCATTGTTCACCCTCCTTTGCGGCGCCTTTTTTAGAGAGGAGGACCTCACGGACGATGCCCGCGATCGCGGCCAGAATGAGCATACCGATGACCGGCAGATTAAACACCGCCGCACCGATAAAGGCAAGCATTATAACCACGCCCACAAAGACATTTTTCGGGCACTGTTTACCAAGTTTGATGGCAGCGTTGAAGATGAGCACCACCACGCCGGCCCGGATGCCATCGAACACCCAGTTGAGCCATTGGATTTTTTTATACTCCATGATGAAGAGGGAAAGGATCGAGATGACAATAAACGATGGGAGCGCCACGCCGAAGGTGGCGATCAGAGCACCCCAGAAACCCGCGACCCGGTAGCCGACGAAAGTGGCTGAGTTGACTGCGACAACGCCGGGGGTGGATTCCGCGATGGCGAGCATATCAAGGATATCGTCGTCGGTGATCCAGTGATGGTTTTCCACAGTTTCTCTCTGGATGAGTGGGATCATGGCGTAGCCGCCGCCGAAGGTAAACGCGCCGATCTTGAAAAACGACACGAACAGCTTGGGTAATTGTGAAAGGTCTTTCATAGCTGGGGATGGATGCTCCTTCCGAACCAGCGCGTCCACGCCGGCTTCTGATTGTCTTTTTAACATATACGGCGATTCTGTTACAAGCACATGGTGATGGAATTGGCCATCGGGCAGGGAACCGGCCGCGCCGACGAATCTGCCTGTCCATAAAGAGGGTATAATAGCCGTACTGGGGCTATTATACCACAAGCGCGAAGCGCGCGGTGGGATAATTGCGCATCGGGACGGAAACGCCAAGGGCGCGGATCGTCCTGCGCATAAAAAGGTATAATAGCCGCTCTGCGGCTATTATACCGCGAAGGATCTGCCTGCGTCAATAAATTCACGCATAGCGCAGGGCTTTTTTTCATAAGCTAAACAAGATCCGTTCAGAATGAAAGGGTGGCCAATATGAATGCAACAATCCGTTTAAAACCATTGATGGTTTCGATTGCAATTCCGTTGTTGGGCGGCTTTCTCAGCAGCCTGCTTTCCAAAGACATGAAAAGCGTCTACCAGTCTCTGACGCTGCCGTCCTTTGCGCCGCCGTCCTGGGTATTCGGCGTAGCCTGGCCGGTGCTTTACCTGCTCATTGGGATCGCCGCTTACCTGATATGGACATCGGACGCCCCAGAAGCGAACCGCATACAGGCGCTCACCTTTTATGGTGTGCAGCTGGCGCTCAATTTCCTGTGGAGTCCGCTGTTTTTCCGATTTGGGCTTTTTCAGATTGCGTTTTGGGAGCTTTGCGCCATATTGGTGTTGACGGTCATTACAACAGCCTGTTTCGGCATGATCCGGAAAAGCGCCGCATGGCTGATGGCGCCCTATCTCTTATGGCTGGCCTATGCGGCGGCGCTGAACCGTGCGGTTGTCGCACTCAACTGATATGTTTTCTATGACGGAACTGTGAACAGGTGTAAAGCTTTTATTAATTTCTGCCAAAACTTTCTCCATGTGAGAAATCTGTGATATAATAACCGCAGGGCGGTTATTATATCGATTTATGGCCAGGCAGATGCGCCGGCGCTGCCGGCTCCTTGCCCGATGGCCAATTATCCCACCGCGCGTTTCGCGCTTGTGGCATAATAACCGCAGGGCAGTTATTATGTCGATTTATGGCCAGGCAGATGCGCCGGCGCTGCCGGCTCGATGCTCAATGATACCACAGTGCGTTTTTTATCATTTTAAGATCGGTTTAGGAGTGTGGCAAAGTGAATCTCAAAAAGTACAAGCTGTTTACCTTCCTGGGGATCATCCTGCTGATTGGCGTGTATATCTTTGTGGAGGCGCCGAACCTGAACCCGTTCTTTTATTCGGAGGGCGCGTTTTTCTGGGCGGTCGTCATCACGATCTTTATCGGAGTCTGGGCGCTGTTCCGTTTTGGAGAGATCACCATTCAGTTTTCCGGCAACGGGGAAGAAGCACGTCCGTTCAACTATGTGCCGAACCGCAAATTTCCCAAATGGACCAAGGTCCTGCTGGCGCTGCCGTGGATATTCTTTGTGGTGATGCTCATCGCATCCTCTTTCATTTTCAACTGGAAAGCCTATCGCGACCAGCTCGGCACCGAGCGGCCAGTCGAATTTTCCAGCGAAATGCAGGCGGTGGATATGTCGCAAGTGCCGATCGTCGATCAGGAACTTGCAAATATCCTCGCGGACAAAAAACTGGGCGAACGAGCGGGACTTGGCAGCCAGGTGGTCATCGGCGCGAATGACGCGACCATCCAGAAGATCAACGGCAAGCTTGTCTGGGCGGTGCCGCTCTATCATTCGGGTGTTTTCAAGTGGCTGACCAATCTTTCCGGTACGCCGGGTTATATCCTCGTATCCGCGACCGATGTCAACGATGTGCAGTATATCGAAACCCATAAGCTCAAATATCAGCCGAACAACTACCTGCTGCATGACCTCAAACGGCATACCCGATTTGGCGGCGCATGGTTTGACGGCATCACCGACCCTTCCTTTGAAGTGGATGATGAAGGACAGCCCTATTGGGTCTATACCACTTACCGGAATAAACGGTTCTTCAACCTTCCGGAAGCGACCGGCGCGTGGATCGTCAATGCAACCACCGGCGAGATGAACAAATACAGCATCGCGGACATCCCGGAATGGGTCGACCGGGTGCAGCCGGAAAACTTTATCCTGCAGCAGATCAACAATAAGGGTGAATTTGTACGCGGCTGGCTCAATTTCGCGGATAAAGACAAATTCCGCGCTTCGCAGGGGCATATGATCGTATATAACAACGATCGATGCTATCTGTTTACCGGTTTCACCAGCGTGGGCGGGGACAACAGCGCTATCGGTTTCTTTATGGTGGATATGGTCACCAAGGATACGCTGGTCTACCAGATGCCCGGCGCCACCGAGCTGGCCGCGCAGGGTTCCGCCGAAGGCAAAGTGCAGCATCTCGGATACCGGGCGGATTTCCCGCTGATCCTCAATATTGACGGGCAGCCGACCTATTTTATGCCGCTCAAGGACGCGAGCCGTCTCATCAAACAATACGCGTTTGTTTCGGTCGAGAACTATTCGATCGTCGGTACCGGTGAAACGATGGAACTTGCGATGCGCGACTACCGGCAGGGGCTTAAGAACGCGGGCGTCGGGACGGCTGTCGTTCCAGCCGACGGGGAAGAGGAGCTGACCGGGACGGTTCTGCGGTTTGCGTCGGAGCTTACCGAAGGACAGACGCTCTATAAGCTGATCCTTTCCGAAGCGCCCGACCGTATTTTCCTGCTGCCTGCGGTGCTCAGCGATGAACTTGCCCTGACCCAGGAAGGGGATCGCGTATGGATCGAATATGCCGATGTGAGCGGGCAGATCGTGACTGCCGCCGCCTTTGACAACCTGATGTTCCCGGCGGGCGGTGCGCCTGAGACTGAAAAGCCTGTATCGGGACCGGTCTATGCCACCGCGCAGCAGGCTTGCGACGCGTTTGTGACAGCACTTAAAGATGGCGATGCGGCCGGAATGGCTGAAGTTGGGGATGGGTCCGCGGCGGAAGCCTTTGCAAATTGGGCCGGAATGCGGTTTGATGCGGTTACAGCGCAGTATCAGCCACAGCTTTCGAGCGATACTCATGCCGCCTACCGGTTGATTCTCACGCCGACTGCGGATTCCGCGGAGGCGCTGGAACGGATCGCGGGGCCGGGGGAAATGATTCTCGATCTGGAGAAACGTACCGCGGGTTGGGTTTTGACTGGGTTTGTCCCCGCGGAATAAAGGAAAAACAAATCGGCCCGGAAATTGAAATGATTTCCGGGCCGATTCCTGCCTGTCCGAGGTTGACGTGGCGTGAAGGGCAGTCTATAATAGGGATTAATTTCTGACGGAACGTATTCCAAGGGTTCCTGGGGCGGGAAAAGGAGGAACGACATGCGGATTTTAAAAGGCGTCGGTGCGTCGCGCGGAATCGCGATCGGCCGAATCTTCTTTTTTGACAATGCGAATCATCGGGTACAGCGCCGCACCGTGACCGATACGGAGGAACAGCTCGCCCGGTTTGAATCCGCGCGCCGCGAAGCGGTGCGGATGCTCGCGCTGCTGGAAAAAAAGGCGCTCGGGCAGGTGGGCCCGGAGGAATCCGCGATTTTTGGAATCCATCAGATGCTGATAGAGGACTGTGACTATACCGAACGGGTGACCAGCCTGATTCGTACAGAAGGTTATACGGCGGAATATGCCGTACAGGTGGCCGGCGAACAGCTGGAAGAGCTGTTCAAAGGCCTTGACGATCCGTATATGCAGGCCCGCGGCGCGGATATGGAGGATGTCACTGTTCGGATTGTGCGTACCCTGACTGGGGAGAGTGACTGCGCGCTCCCGGACAGCGCGCACCCGGCGGTTGTGGCCGCGCGAGACCTTCTGCCGAGTGAAACCATCCGCCTTGGTCACACCGGGACGCTGGCCTATCTGACAAGCGGCGGATCGGGAATTTCGCATTCCGCGATCCTTGCGCGCACGATGGAAATCCCAGCGGTGGTGGGCCTTGGGGAACAGATCGCCGATGTGCGTGAACAGGAGCTTGCCATTGTGGACGGTTTCACCGGGACGGTGGTGCTTTCGCCGGATGATACGACCCTTGCGGAATACACGAAGAAACAGGCGGAATACCGGGCGCGGCGTGAACGTTTGAAGCTTTATAAGGGCACACCCAACCGGACTGCGGATGGGATCACCATCCAAGTCGACGCGAACCTCGGCCACACCGCCGATCTCGGCGCCGCGCTCGAAAACGACGCGGACGGCGTTGGCCTTCTGCGCACCGAATTCCTGTTTCGGGAGGAAACCGGATACGCGGACGAGCAGACGCAGTTTGCGGCCTACCGCGCTGTCGCGGAAGGGATGGACGGCGGCCGGGTGGTGGTACGCACCTTTGACCCGGACCCTGGAAAAATGGGGGAGATGCTCGGTCTGCCAAAGGAGGAAAACCCCGCGCTTGGATGCAGGGGAATCCGTTTCCTGCTGCGGAGGACCGACCTGCTGTATCCACAGCTGCGGGCGCTGCTGCGCGCCTCGGCCTATGGGAACCTTGCGGTTCTGCTGCCGATGGTTTCGTCGGTGGCGCAGGTGCGGCAGGTGAAGGAAATGCTCGCTGCGTGCAGGCGGGAACTTGCCGGAAAGCAGATTCCTTTTTCGGACAAGCTGGAAGTCGGTGTGCTGATCGAAACGCCGGCCGCGGCGCTTTTGAGCGGGCAGCTGGCCAGAGAAGCGGATTTCTTTTCCATTGGGACGAACGATCTCATCCAGTATACACTGGCTGTGGGCCGGCAGGACAACAGCCTGCGGGAGCTTTATGATCCAAGTCATCCGGCGGTATTGCATCTGGTTGAAATGGCAGCCGCAGCTGCGGCCGAAAATGGGATCTGGTGTGGGATTTGCGGCGAAGCAGCCGCGGACCCGGGGATGACTGAGACCTTTTTGGCCCTTGGCGTCACCGAGCTTTCGGTCACCCCGCAGGCGATCCTGGAGATCCGCGAAAAGCTTCAGTCGGTCGACCTTTCCGAAGCGCGAAGGCGGGTCCACGCTGCGCATTGAACCGCTGGTCTGTGAATTTTACTGGCGGGGGTTGCATTTTGAAAAAAATATGATATTATGGTTGCATACCCAAAGCAGAGTAGAAGCCAGTGCGTTAAGTGCCGCCCGGACGGGGAGTTGCCGGGTGGACGAAAAGGGTTCCTTGCGGTATTGGCTTCGCATCCCGCTGCTGCATCCAAAGAGATCTCCCTCTTTTCATGTAGCAAACGATGTTACATGAAAGGAGGTTTTTTTATGCTGGAAAAATCCAAATACCTTGCCGCGGAATTCATTGGCCTGCCGCGGCTGGTGAGTGATTCCGCGGCGGAGCTCAAAAATCTGCGGTCGCTCACTGGCTCCGGGCTGCTGTCCGCCCTGAGCGTGATCTTGAACCAGTTCACCATCTTTTTCAGCCAGGTCCTGCGGGTGAGTTTCACCTTCCTGCCGATTGCGCTTTCCGGGATGCTTTACGGCCCGGTGTTGACCGGCTCGCTCGGCGCGGTGGTTGACATCCTCAAATATTTCACCCGAAATGACGGCGGAGCCTTTTTCCCTGGCTTTACGATCAGCGAATTCATCGTTGGATTTCTGTATGGGCTGTTCCTTTACCGCAAACGGGTCACCCTTCCCCGGGTATTTATGGCCAGGCTGACGGTCACGGTGGTCAACAATCTGTTTTTGACCCCGCTGTGGCTTTCGATGCTGTATGGCGACGCGTTTGTGGCGCTGGTTGCGGCGCGTATTGTGAAAAATATCATCATGCTCCCCATCGAGACGGCGCTGCTCTACGTGATTCTCAAACAGGTCAGCGCCCTGCGGCTGCCCAGCCGCAATTATTCCGCCTGAGGACGCTCTGGGTATGCGTTCCTGCCGGGCACAGAGGAAAAACAAAAAAACCGGCGGCTTTTTTGCCGCCGGTTTTTTTCCATTTTCAGAGCTTTTTTCGCATGACGCGCATGGTGGGGGAAAATCCATAGGATTCGTACAGGCTGGCAGCCCGAATATTTTCTTCCAGGACGTTGAGTTCGAGATAGTCGAGCCCGCGCTGCCGCGCCCAGCTTTCCGACGCGGCGATGAGCGCGGAGCCGATCCCTTCGCCGCGCCGCGCGGTATGGACGGCCAGGTCCATGAGGTAGGCGTACCGATGCGGAACCAGGCAGCCGTAAGACGGGGTGGACTGTTCCTGCAGGAGCGCGAAGCCGACGGCCATTTTGCCGTCGCGCGCGACCAATAGGTCGGAAAGGCTCCCGGTGATCACTGCCCGCAGGAAGGCCGGATCCTGCTGCGCGTGCCGGAAACTGTCAGGCTGCAGGTCAGCCATGGCCGAAAAAAGTTCCTTATAAAGCCCGCAGACTGTATCAATATCGGTTTCCGACGCGGGGATAATTTGGATGGGAGGCATAATAAAACCGCTTCCTTTTGCGCCGGGGATTCTTGAATGGACCGGCAGATACCTATACTCTAGCAAATTGGCAGGACAAATGCAACAGAAAAGTTTTCGTAAACTTTGTGACCAAAATGTTAATATTAAAAAAAGGGCTTGATTTTTGAAAATAATGTATTACAATAGTCTTAGCACTCAAAGATAAAGAGTGCTAAGAATTCTTCATTTGTCAATATTAATTATTATAACACGGGAGGAATTGAATCATGACGATTAAACCATTGGCAGACAGAGTTGTCACAAAGATGGTGGAAGCGGAAGAAACCACCAAGAGCGGCATCATCCTGGCCGGCTCCGCGAAAGAGAAACCTGAAATCGCGGAAGTGCTCGCGGTTGGCCCGGGCGGGCTGGTTGACGGAAAAGAGGTCAAGATGACCGTAAAGGTTGGCGACAAGGTCCTGATGAGCAAGTATAGCGGAACTCAGGTCAAGGTGGACGGCACCGAATATACCATCCTGCGCCAGGGCGATATCCTTGCAATCGTTGAATAAGTTCCAAACCCATTGATCCAGAAAGAAAATTGATAGGAGAGATACATCATGGCAAAGGTAATTTGTTACGGCGAGGAAGCCAGAAAATCGCTTCAGACCGGTATCGATAAACTTGCGGATACCGTTAAGATCACCCTCGGCCCGAAGGGCCGCAACGTCGTGCTCGACAAGAAGTTCGGCGCTCCGCTCATCACTAACGACGGCGTGACCATCGCCAAGGAGATCGAGCTTTCCGACGCTTACGAGAACATGGGCGCGCAGCTCGTCAAAGAGGTCGCTACCAAGACCAACGACGCTGCGGGCGACGGCACCACCACCGCGACCCTGCTGGCGCAGGCGCTGGTGCGCGAGGGCATGAAGAACGTCACCTCCGGCGCAAACCCGATGGCGATCAAAAAGGGCATCCAGAAGGCTGTCGACACCGCCGTTGACGCGATCAAGGACAATTCCAAGAAGATCAAGGGCAGCGAGGACATCGCCCGCGTCGCTTCGGTTTCTTCCGGCGACGAGTTTATCGGCAGCCTGATTTCCGAAGCCATGGAAAAGGTCACCGCTGACGGCGTCATCACCATTGAAGAATCCAAAACCGCCGAGACCTATATCGATGTCGTGGAAGGCATGCAGTTCGACCGCGGCTACATCACCCCGTATATGGTCACAGACACCGAGAAGATGGAAGCGATCCTCGACGATCCTTACATCCTCATCACCGATAAGAAGATCTCCTCCATCCAGGAAATTCTCCCGCTGCTCGAGCAGATTGTCCAGTCCGGCAAAAAGCTGCTGATCATCGCGGAGGATGTCGAAGGCGAAGCGCTCTCGACCCTGATTGTCAACCGCCTGCGCGGTACCTTCACCTGCGTCGCGGTCAAAGCACCGGGCTTCGGCGACCGCCGCAAAGAGATGCTGCGTGACATCGCGACCCTGACCGGCGGCGAAGTCATCAGTGAAGAGATCGGCCTCGAGCTGAAAGAAACCCAGGTTCCGCAGCTTGGCCGTGCGCGCCAGGTTGTTGTCCAGAAGGAAAACACCATCATCGTCGACGGTGCGGGTGAGAGCAAAGCGATCAAGGATCGTATCGCCCAGATCCGCGCCCAGATTGAAACCACCACCAGCGAATATGACAAAGAGAAACTCCAGGAACGCCTGGCGAAACTTTCCGGCGGCGTAGCGGTCATCAAGGTTGGCGCTGCGACCGAAGTCGAAATGAAAGAAAAGAAACTGCGCATTGAAGACGCGCTCTCCGCGACCAAAGCCGCGGTCGAGGAAGGCATCGTCGCCGGCGGCGGCGTGGCTCCTCTCAATGCGATTCCGGCTGTTGAGAAGCTGCTTCCGTCGCTCGAAGGCGACGAGCGCACCGGTGCGAAGATTGTCCTGCGCGCACTGGAGGAGCCGATCCGCCAGATTGCGACCAATGCCGGACTGGAAGGTTCGGTCATCATTGACAAGATCAAACGTTCCCGCAAGGTCGGCTACGGCTTTGATTTCCGCAAGGAGGCCTATGGCGATATGATCGAGCTCGGCATTGTCGACCCGACCAAGGTCACCAGAAGCGCTATCCAGAACGCGGCTTCGGTTGCGGCGATGGTACTGACAACCGAGAGCCTGGTCGCGGACGAGAAGGAAGAGACTCCTCCGGCGCCCCCGATGCCGCAGGGCGGAATGTACTAATCCCCAATCATATCCACGTAATGGCTTGGGAGCCGCTGCATGCAGATGCTGCGGCTCCTTTTCTATGTTCGATTTGAGTGGAATTTTAGAAAAGATGCTTGAACCCCTATTTTTCCCATGGTATATTATAGAAAAGGAGGCGGGCGCATGAAGATTTCAACAAAAGGACGCTACGCACTGCGGCTGATGATCGATCTTGCCCAGCATGATGCGGGGGAATATATTTCTTTGAAAGAAATTTCCGGCCGGCAGGAGATTTCGGTCAAATATTTGGAGCAGATTGTAATTCTGCTGGCAAAGGCCGGTTTTTTACGCAGTGTGCGCGGACCGCAGGGTGGATATAAGCTGGCTAAGCCGCCGCAGGAATACAAAGTGGGGGATATCCTGCGTCTCACGGAAGGAAGTCTTGCGCCGGTCGCCTGCCTGGAACATGAACCGAATGAATGCGCGCGCTATGGAGAATGCCCGACGATAGCGTTTTGGCAGGGGCTTGCGAAGGTTGTTAACAATTATGTGGACGGCATTACCCTGCAGGATCTCGTACCGAGCAGCCAGGA
The DNA here is from genome assembly GCF_003465835.1 of Anaerotruncus sp. AF02-27. NCBI lineage: Bacteria > Bacillati > Bacillota > Clostridia > Eubacteriales > Oscillospiraceae > Anaerotruncus > Anaerotruncus sp. AF02-27. Next base: position 42,663 of record NZ_QSBX01000006.1, read on the forward strand.
TAACTATATGATCTGAATGCGAATATGATGGGAGCGGCGTTTTTGCCGCTTCCATTTTTTATAGAAAACGGGTTGACAAATTCTACAGTCCACGTTATAATGTAAATCATATTAAACATATATGAAATATAATGATTAAAAACGAAGCGATTCACAATAGCTGACCTGAAAGGAAGAGTGTGATGTCCAGAATCTATCACAGCGCAACAGAACTGATCGGCGGTACACCGCTGCTGGAACTTGCGAATTATGAAAAAACAAACGGCTTGAAAGCCACGATCCTCGCAAAGCTGGAATATTTCAATCCCGCTGGGAGCGTCAAGGACCGTATTGCAAAGGCAATGATCGATGACGCGGAGCAAAAAGGGTTTTTGAAGCCCGGCTCGGTGATCATCGAACCGACTTCCGGGAATACCGGCATCGGGCTTGCGTCGGTGGCTGCGGCGCGTGGATATCGGGTGATCCTCACCATGCCGGAGACGATGAGCGTCGAACGGCGCAATCTGCTGAAAGCGTATGGTGCCGAATTGATCCTTACCGACGGCGCGCTTGGCATGAAGGGCGCGATTGCGAAGGCGCGGGAGCTTGCTGAGGAAACCGAAGGCGGCTTTCTTCCAGGGCAGTTTGAAAACATGGCAAACCCGGCGGTGCATCGGGCAACCACTGGGCCGGAGATTTGGAACGACACCGACGGGAAGGTGGATTTCTTTGTTGCGGGCGTTGGCACCGGCGGAACGGTCACAGGAGTCGGCAGCTATTTGAAAGGAAAAAATCCCAACATCCGGGTGGTCGCGGTTGAGCCGGCCGGTTCGCCGCTTCTCTCGGAAGGCAAGGCCGGGCCGCACAAGATCCAGGGTATCGGCGCGGGTTTTGTCCCGGACGTGCTCGATACCGGGATTTACGACGAGGTCATCCGCGTGACCGACGATCAGGCGTTTGAGACTGGCCGGGCAATCGCGCGGAGGGAGGGCGTGCTGGTTGGCATCTCCTCCGGCGCGGCGGTTTATGCGGCGGCCGAGCTTGCAAAACGGCCTGAAAATGCCGGAAAGGTGATCGTGGCGCTTCTGCCAGACACTGGGGACAGATATCTCTCCACGCCGCTTTTTTCCGAATAAATCCTGCTTGTGCGAAACGCGCCGCAGGGGACACGACTGTTGTCCAGCCGTGTCCCCTGCAGTTTTTTTGTCGGAAAGCTGCATTTTTCGCAGCTTTTCCTGCGCGGCGGCAGCGCGCTTAGTCATACCATTCGGAGGAATCGACAAAAAGCAGGTGAGGGTTTCGTACCTTTTCAATCATCCATCCAATCTTTTTGAAAACAATGTTTACCGATTGAAAAATGACAAAAAATCCTGTAAACTTTAAGTAAGTAATCACAAAGGAGTGCGGCAGGAATGGCGTTGTTCTTGATCTTTTCACGGGCGCAGGGCGGCCTTGGCGCTCCGAATAGCCGGATCTCAGGGCAGGGGAACTGCTCTGGAATTGGTGTACCTGGAATCAAATAGAGGGGTTTTTGCAGGTTGCGGACGGTCGCAGCCTGTTTTCGTTTTTCCATAAGAAATAAGAATTGAAAGATAGAAAAGGAAGTGTCGACATGGCAGAAAGAAAAGTGGCTGTCATCATGGGCAGCGACAGCGATTTACCCATTGTGAAAGGCGCAATCAGCGCACTCAAGGAGTTTGGCATCGCAGTGGAAGTTCATGTGATGAGCGCTCACCGCACACCGGAGGCGGCCTGTGATTTCGCGGCGAATGCCCGCGACAACGGCTTTGCCGTGATTATCGCGGCGGCCGGCAAAGCGGCGCACCTGGCAGGTGTGCTCGCGGCGCATACCACCCTGCCGGTCATTGGAATCCCGGTCAAATCTTCCACGCTGGACGGCCTCGATTCTTTGCTTTCCACCGTGCAGATGCCTTCGGGTATCCCGGTCGCGACAGTCGCGATTGACGGCGCGCGCAATGCGGGCATCCTTGCCGCGCAGATGATCGGTATCTTTGACGCTGAGGTTGCCTTCAAGCTTTCCAAGAAGAAGCTTGAGATGAAGCAGGCGGTTCTCGAAAAGGATGCGAAGCTGCAGGAAGAGGAACTCTGAGCGTTACAGCCAGTAAAAAACACATTGAGATAAAAATGAAGAAGGAGACAGAACAGAAATGAAAAAGCTTGAACAACTCTATGAAGGCAAAGCGAAAAAAGTTTTCAAAACAGACGATCCGAACGCCTATATTGTGGAATACAAAGACGACGCGACCGCTTTTAACGGCCTGAAAAAGGGCACCATCGCGGGAAAGGGCGCCATCAACAACCGCGTTTCCAATCACCTGATGAAGATGCTTGAGAAAAACGGTATCCCGACCCACCTGATCGAAGAACTCTCCGAGCGTGAGACGCTGGTCAAAAAGGTCACAATCGTCCCGATCGAAGTGATTGTCCGCAATATTGCGGCCGGTTCGCTTTCGAAACGGCTGGGCCTTCCCGAGGGGCAAAAGCTGGCCAAGACAGTGCTTGAGTACAGCTACAAGGACGACGCGCTTGGCGACCCGATGATCAACGACTACCATGTCTTTGCCATGGAGCTCGCCACCCCGGAGGAGCTCAAGCTCATCGCTGATTACTCCTTCAGGATCAACGACCTGCTCGCGGCTTATCTCAAAGACCTGAACATCGAGCTGATCGACTTCAAACTCGAATACGGCAAGACTCCGGACGGCCAGATCATCCTCGCGGATGAAATTTCGCCCGATACCTGCCGCTTCTGGGACAGCACCACCGGTGAGAAGCTTGACAAAGACCGTTTTCGCCGCGATATGGGCGGTGTGGAGGATGCCTACCACGAGGTCATGAAACGCCTGCTCGGCGAATAAGCAGCCCTATTTTACCCGTTGGGAGTGAAAAAATTTGTTCGATCAACTGCATGAAGAATGCGGCGTTTTTGGTATCTATGAGGACAAACCCACCGATGTCGCATCCAGTGCTTATTTCGCGCTCTATGCCCTGCAGCACCGCGGACAGGAGAGCTGCGGCATCGCGGTCAACGACGACGGCGTGATTACCTGCCACAAGGATGTCGGGCTGGTTCCCGAGGTTTTTGACCGCGACACGCTTGAAAAGCTTGGGAAAGGCAGCATGGCGGTTGGCCACTGCCGCTATTCCACCACCGGCAATTCGAGCGCAATCAACGCACAGCCGCTGGTGGTGCGCCACTGCAAGGGTGCGATGGCGCTCGCCCACAACGGCAACCTGGTCAACGCCCAGCAGCTGCGCCACCAGCTGGAATTAAACGGCGCTATCTTCCACACAACCAACGACACCGAAGTCATCAGCTATATCATTACGCGGGAGCGCCTGATGGCCGGCAGCATTGAGGAAGCGGTCGAAAAGGCGATGCTCACCATCAAAGGGGCCTATTCGCTGATTGTGATGAGCCCCAAAAAACTGATTGCGGCGCGCGATCCGAACGGCTTTAGGCCGCTCTGCCTAGGCAGGACCGACGGCGGCTATGTGATCGCTTCGGAGAGCTGCGCGCTCGATTCGATCGGCGCGCACCTGGTCCGCGACGTGGAGCCGGGCGAGATCATCGTGATTGAAAATGGTGAGCTGCGCAGCATCCGCACCCACTGCGGTGGGAAGTCGAGCTTCTGCGTCTTTGAATACGTCTACTTCGCACGCCCCGATTCGGTGATTGAAGGGGTCAGCGTGCATGAGGCGCGCCAGAATGCCGGCCGTATCCTTTATCGGGAGCATCCGGTCGAGGCGGATGTCGTCATCGGCGTGCCGGATTCCGGCCTTGATGCGGCGCTCGGTTTTTCGAAGGAGTCCGGAATCCCCTATGGGGTTGGTTTCATCAAGAACAGATACATCGGCCGCACCTTTATCCAGCCCACCCAGGGCCAGCGGGAAAATTCGGTGCGCATCAAGCTCAATGTCATCGCGGAAACGGTGAAGGACAAACGGGTCGTGCTTATCGACGATTCGATCGTCCGCGGGACCACCTGTGCGCGTATCGTAAAACTTCTGCGGGAAGCAGGCGCGAAGGAAGTACATTTCGTGGTTTCCGCGCCGCCGTTTGTGAATCCGTGCTATTTTGGCACCGATATCGACAGCCGCGACAAGCTGATTGCCTGCCGGATGAGCATCCCGGAGATTGAAAAGCAGATCGGGGTCGATTCGCTCCATTATCTGAGCGTTGACGGCGTGCAGAAGATTGCAAAGGGAGCCAACTGCGACTTCTGCGTCGGCTGTTTCACCGGGGAATATCCGGTGCAGGTCCCGGGCGAGATGCCGAAGGACAAATTTGAATACAAGATCAGTGAAAAACAGAATCGTAAATAAGCAGGAGGAAGCAGGCATGAAAAACAGCTTTTCCGAATCCTATAAAGCCGCTGGCGTCGACGTAACCGCCGGATATAAGGCGGTCGAATTGATGAAAGCCCATGTCGCGCGTACCATGACCGGTGGCGTGATGGGCGCGATCGGCGGTTTTGGCGGGCTTTTTGAACTGGATCTCACCGGGATGCCGCACCCGGTGCTCTGTGCGGGGACCGATGGCGTGGGAACCAAGCTGAAGCTGGCGTTTTTGATGGATAAGCACGACACGGTGGGCATCGACTGCGTGGCGATGTGCGTCAACGATATCGTTTGCTGCGGGGCAAAGCCGCTCGTCTTTCTCGATTACATCGCCTGCGGAAAGAATTTTCCGGAGAAGATCGCTTCGATCGTTTCCGGCGTGGCGGAGGGCTGCGTCCAGGCCGGCTGTGCGCTCACCGGCGGCGAAACCGCCGAGATGCCCGGTTTTTATCCGGAGGACGAGTACGACCTCGCAGGCTTCTCGGTCGGCGCGGTGGACCGGGATAAAATCCTTGACCCCGCAAAGGTCGAAAACGGCGATGTGCTGATTGGCCTTCGCTCGAGCGGCGTGCATTCGAACGGTTTCTCGCTTGTGCGCAAGGTGTTCGATGTCGAAAATTCAAACTGCCTCAACAAATATTACGGGGAGCTGGGCATGACGCTGGGTGAAGCGCTGCTTGCACCGACCAGGATCTATGTCAAGCCAGTGCTCGCCGTGATGGACGCGGTCAAGGTCAAATCGATCTCCCACATCACCGGCGGCGGCTTTTATGAGAATATCCCGCGCGCGCTTCCGGAAGGCAAACGCGCGGTGATCAGCCAGAAGGCGGTAGAGCCTCTTCCGATCTTCGATGTTATCCAAAAGACCGGGAAGATTCCCGAACGCGATATGTACAACACCTTCAATATGGGCACCGGAATGATGCTCATCGTCGGCAAAGACGACGCACAGCGCGCGGTTGAACTCCTCAACGTGCAAGGTGAGCAGGCAAAAGTGCTCGGTTACATCGAGGACGGCGAGAAGGGGATCGAGCTATGCTGAAAAATGTCGTCGTGCTCGTGTCAGGCGGCGGTACCAACCTGCAGGCCCTGATCGATGCTGAACAGCGCGGGGAGATCCGCGGCGGAAAAATTTCCCGCGTCATCTCCTCGAACCCGCAAGCCTACGCGCTGGAACGGGCGAAGAAGGCTGGCATCCTTACGGAGGTGCTCGCGCGCAGGCAGTATCAGTCGCGCGAGGACTACGATTCCGCGCTGATGGCGGCCTTGGAACGGGCGCAGGCCGATCTCATTGTACTGGCGGGATTCATGTATGTGCTGGGGCCCGATTTGGTACAGGCGTATGAGCGCCGGATCATCAACGTACATCCCTCGCTGATCCCGTCTTTCTGTGGGGACGGCTTTTATGGGCTGCGTGTCCATGAGGCGGCGCTCGCCTACGGCGTAAAAGTCACCGGCGCGACGGTGCATTTTGTGAACGAAGTGACTGACGGGGGCCAGATCATCCTGCAAAAAGCGGTTGATGTGCGCGAAGGCGACACGCCCGAAGTCCTGCAGAAGCGGGTCATGGAAGAAGCGGAGTGGAAGCTGCTGCCCGAGGCGGTTTCCCTTTTCTGCGAAGGAAAGATTCAATGACAGGAAGGGAAGGAAAGAAGATGAAAGCGTTACCGATTGGCGGACTGCTCAGAAACAATGCGTACCCCGGCCGCGGCATCATCCTGGGAAAGAGCGCGGACGGGCGTTCGGCCGTGATTGCGTACTTTATCATGGGCCGCAGCGAGAACAGCCGCAACCGTGTCTTTGTGGCGGACGGAGAGGGTATCCGTACAGAGGCGTTCGATCCCGCGAAGCTTCGTGACCCGTCCCTTATCATCTATTCGCCGGTGCGGGTATTGGACACCACCACCATTGTCACAAACGGTGACCAGACCGATACGGTCTATGACTTTATGACCGAGGGCAAATCCTTTGTCAAGGCGCTGCGTACCCGTACCTTTGAGCCGGACGCGCCGAACTTCACCCCGCGCATCTCCGGCGTGGTGAACGGCTTCGATTACCGCCTTTCGATTCTTAAAAGCGGGAACGGCGACCCTGCGGTCACCGAACGCCAGTTCTTTGAATACACGGATACTCCCGCCGGAACCGGACATTTCATCCATACCTACAAAGGCGACGGCGATCCGATCCCGTCGTTTGAAGGCGAGCCGGAATATGTGACGGTCGAGGGCGATATCGAGGAATACACCAATCTGCTGTGGGAAAGCCTCAACCCGGACAACAAGGTCTCGCTCTTTGTGCGCTTCATCAATCAGGAGACCGGTGAATATGATACCCGGATCGTCAATAAGAACGTTTAAGGAGGCAGGGAAATGGCAAAGGAACTCGAACTGAAATATGGCTGCAACCCCAATCAGAAGCCCGCGCGCATCTTCATGCGGGAGGGCGATCTGCCAGTTACCGTTTTAAACGGCAAACCGGGCTTCATAAACTTCCTTGACGCGTTCAACTCCTGGCAGCTTGTGAAGGAGCTGAAAGCGGCCACGGGACTGCCGAGCGCGGCATCCTTTAAGCATGTGAGCCCGGCGGGCGCGGCGGTCGGTCTGCCGCTTTCCGACACCCTCAAAAAGATCTACTTCACCGGGGACGGGGAGCTTTCCCCGATCGCCTGTGCTTACGCGCGCGCGCGCGGCGCGGACCGCATGTCCTCCTACGGCGACTGGGTCGCGCTTTCGGATGTCTGCGACGCGGACACCGCGAACCTGCTCAAGGTGGAGGTTTCGGACGGCGTCATCGCGCCGGGCTACACCGACGAAGCGCTTGCCATCCTGAAAACCAAGCGCAAAGGCGGTTACAACGTCGTGCAGATCGATCCGGATTATCTCCCGGCTGCGGTAGAGCACAAGGATGTTTTCGGCGTGACCTTTGAGCAGGGCCGCAATGATCTCAAGATTGATGCAAAAATGCTGGAAAACGTTGTCACCAATACCAAAGAAATCCCGGAAGGCGCGCAGCGCGACCTGGTGATTGCGCTGATCGCCCTCAAATACACCCAGTCGAACTCGGTCTGCTACGCGAAGGACGGCCAGTGCATCGGCATCGGCGCGGGACAGCAGTCCCGTATCCATTGCACCCGGCTCGCAGGCAACAAGGCGGACATCTGGTGGCTGCGCCAGCACGAAAAGGTGCTCTCCCTGCCGTTTAAGGCGGATATTCGCCGTCCCGACCGCGACAATACGATCGATGTGTACATCTCCGAGGACTACATGGACGTGCTGGCGGATGGCATGTGGCAGCAGTTCTTCACCGAACAGCCCGCCCCGCTCACCCGGGAAGAGAAACGCGCCTGGCTCGACCGGATGACCGGCGTGGCGCTTGGTTCGGACGCGTTCTTCCCGTTTGGCGATAATATCGAGCGTGCCAATCGTTCGGGCGTCAAATTCATCGCGCAGCCGGGCGGTTCGATCCGCGACGACAATGTGATCGAAACCTGCGACAAATACGGTATCGCAATGGCCTTCACCGGCATCCGCCTCTTCCACCATTAATAGGTGCGCTGTTCAGACGCGCTGAATAATCCGATAGGGAGAATCATCTATGAAAATATTGGTAGTCGGCGGCGGCGGGCGTGAGCATGCGATCGTCCGCAAGCTGAAAGAAAATCCTAAGGCAACCGAAATCTTCTGCGCACCCGGAAACGGCGGCATCTCCGCCGACGCCGTCTGTGTGCCGATCAAGGCGACCGACGTGGACGGGATGGTCTCCTTTGCAAAGGAGAATCAAATCGATTTCGTGGTGGTCGCGCCGGACGATCCGCTTGTGCTCGGCATGGTCGATGCGATGAATGCCGCGGGGATCGATACCTTTGGCCCGACCAGGGCCGCCGCGCGCATCGAAGGCAGCAAGGTCTTTTCCAAAGATCTCATGAAGAAATACGGCATCCCAACCGCCGGTTATGAGACCTTCGACGATCCGGCGAAGGTGATCGATTACATCAAGGCGCAGAGCACCTTCCCGGCGGTCATCAAGGCGGACGGGCTTGCGCTCGGCAAGGGCGTCATCATCGCGCAGAACCTGCAGGAGGCGGAGGACGCGGTCCATTCGATCATGCAGGATAAGATCTTCGGCGCGTCCGGAAGCCGGGTCGTGGTCGAGGAATTCCTCACCGGCCCGGAAGTGAGCGTGCTCGCGTTCTGTGACGGCGAAACGGTCGTGCCGATGGTTTCCTCGATGGATCACAAACGCGCGCTCGACGGCGATCAGGGCCTCAACACCGGCGGTATGGGAACCGTCGCGCCGAACCTCTGTTACACGGCGGAGATGGCGGAAGTATGTATGAAGGAGATCTTCCGCCCCACGATGGACGCAATGAAGGCGGAGGGCTGCCCGTTCTCCGGCTGCCTCTTCTTCGGCCTGATGCTGACGCCGGACGGCCCGAAGGTGATCGAATATAACTGCCGGTTCGGGGACCCGGAAACGCAGGTGGTCCTGCCGCTTCTGGAGACAGATCTGCTCGAGATCATGCTCGCCATCCGTGACCGGCGGCTTCATGAGATCGAGGTCCGGTTCGCAGGCCGCCATGCGGCCTGCGTGGTCATGGCGAGCGGCGGCTACCCGGTTAAATACCAGACCGGCTGCCTGATCGAGGGACTTGACGAAAACGGTCAACGTCCGGACGCGACCGTCTACCACGCCGGCACCAAGCGGGACGCGGAGGGCTATAAGACCGCCGGCGGGCGGGTTCTGGGTGTGACCTGCACCGGCGACACCGCCAAGGAAGCGCTCGAAAAAGCATACGCGGCCGTGGAGAAGATCCATTTTCAGGATGCGCATTACCGCCGCGACATCGGCGCGAAAAACACGCTTTGACAGCGAGGGAAACCCGCAAAAGATAAAAATACCCTTCCGTAACTGACGGTACGATGTGGGCAACCACAGGGGAGCGGAATGGGATAACCGAGCCGACCGTCTGGGCACACCTGTGAATAAATTGCAGGGGTGCCCTTTTTGTTTCCCGTAAGGGGCAAAAAGGGCGCCGGGTGAAAAAGAAAGGAAGGTTTACCATGAACGCATGGGAAGGATTCAAAAAGGGCAGCTGGTGCGAAGCGATCAATGTGCGGGATTTTATCCAGCGCAACTACCAGCCATATGATGGTGATGAACATTTTCTTGCCGGGCCGACCGAACGTACCAAAAAGCTGATGGAGAAATTAAACGGGCTGTTCGCCAGAGAACGGGAAAAGGGCGGGGTGCTCGATGTAGATGTTTCGACCGTCTCGTCGCTGCTCCATTACCAGCCGGGCTACCTCGACCAGGAAAACGAGCTGATCGTGGGTTTACAGACCGACGCTCCGCTCAAGCGCGGGGTCAACCCATTCGGCGGCATCCGGATGGTCAAATCCTCCTGCGAGGCCTATGGTTATGCGCTTTCGCCGCGCATTCTCGACGAATTTCAGTACCGTACCACCCACAACGACGGGGTCTTTCGGGTCTATTCGGACGAGATGAAAGCCGCCCGCCACACGGGGCTCATCACCGGCCTGCCGGACGCCTACGGCCGCGGCAGGATCATAGGAGACTACCGGCGGGTTGCGCTTTATGGCGTCAACCGCCTGATTGCGGAAAAACAGAAGGACAAGGCGAAGCTCGCAGAGGGCCTGATGGACACCGATTCGATCCGCCAGAGCGAGGAGCTCTATCAGCAGATCAGCTTTTTGGAGAAACTCAAGGGCATGGCGGAGCTTTACGGCATCGATATCTCAAACCCCGCGGAAAACGCGCGCGAAGCGATCCAGTGGACCTATTTTGGATATCTCGGCGCAATCAAGGAGCAAAACGGCGCGGCGATGTCGCTCGGACGGGTATCCACCTTCTTTGACATCTATCTCGAACGGGATATCGCACGCGGCCTGCTCGACGAAAGCGGCGCACAGGAGCTGCTCGACGACTTTGTGATGAAACTGCGTATGGCGCGCCATCTGCGCACACCGGAATATAACGCGCTCTTCGGCGGCGACCCGATGTGGATCACCGAAAGCGTGGGCGGCATGGGCGAAGATGGCCGGACCCTTGTCACCAGAAGCTCCTACCGGATGCTCCACACCCTTTACACGCTCGGCCCTTCCCCGGAGCCAAACCTCACCGTCCTGTGGTCGCTGGCGCTGCCGGAGGCGTTCAAGCGCTTCTGCGCGCAGGTTTCAATTGACACCGATTCGATCCAGTACGAGAACGACGACCTCATGCGGCCCATCTACGGCGACGACTATGGCATCGCCTGCTGTGTCTCGGCGATGAAAATCGGCAAACAGATGCAATTTTTTGGCGCGCGCTGCAACCTTCCGAAACTCCTGCTGCTCTCCCTGAACGGCGGCGTTGACGAGATGAAGGGCACGCGTGTCGGCCCGCAGATGGCGCCTTACAAGGAGGAGTACCTCGATTACACGGCGGTCATGGGCCGCTTTGAGGCATATCGCACCTGGCTTTGCAGGCTCTATGTCAACACCCTCAACGTCATCCATTACATGCACGACAAATATGCTTACGAGAAAACGCAGATGGCGCTGCATGACACCGAAGTCGAGCGGTTCATGGCGTTTGGCGTGGCAGGGCTTTCGGTGCTGGCCGACTCTTTCTCCGCCATTAAATATGCGAAGGTGAAAGTGCTGCGCGGCGAAAACGGGCTGATCACCGGCTTTGAAACCGAAGGGGATTTTCCGAAGTACGGCAACGACGATGACCGCGTGGACGAAATTGCCCAAAAGATTGTATCGGATTTCTCCGCCGAACTCTGTAAAACCCCGGCTTACCGCGGCGCAAAGCACACCCTTTCGGTGCTGACCATCACCTCGAACGTGGTTTACGGCAAAAAGACCGGATCCACCCCGGATGGACGGAAAGCAGGCGAACCCTTCGCTCCTGGAGCGAATCCGATGCACAACCGGGAGCAGAATGGCGCCCTCGCGTCGCTTAATTCGGTGGCGAAGCTTCCGTATGCGGTCTGCCGCGACGGCATTTCGAACACTTTCTCGATCGTTCCGCAGGCGCTTGGCGAGGACAGCAAAACCCGCGCCGCAAATCTGACGAGCATCCTGGACGGCTATTTTGCGCAGATGGCGCACCACATCAATGTGAACGTATTGAATCGGGAAATGCTGGTCGAAGCGATGGAACATCCCGACCGCTATCCCAACCTGGCTATCCGGGTGTCCGGCTATGCGGTCAACTTCCATAAGCTCACGCGCGAGCAGCAGAGGGAAGTGATCAGCCGCACCTTCCACGAGCGGGTATGACCGGGCGGATCGCAAAGCTCGAAACGCTCGGCGCGGTGGACGGGCCGGGTGTGCGGGCGGTGGCCTTTTTGCAGGGATGTCCGCTGCGGTGCGCCTGCTGCCACAATCCGGAAACCTGGGACGCGGCTGGTGGAGAGGAGATAGACGCCGAAACGCTTGCGGCGCGCCTTCTGCGTTACCGGCCGTATTTCGGGCGGGATGGCGGGGTGACCCTTTCGGGCGGCGAACCGCTTTTGCAGGCGGCATTTGCCGCCGAGACGTTCCAACTCTGCCGTGCCGCAGGGGCCGGTACCGTCCTCGACACCTCCGGATGTTTGCTGAACAGGGAGGTGGAGCGAGCTCTTTCCGAAACCGATCTCGTGCTGCTCGACCTCAAATACACCGATGAAGCGGACTACCGCGCCCATACTGGCGGCAGCCTTGCCGACACGCTGCGCTTTCTTGCCCATCTGCAAAAGCGGGATATCCCGGTCTGGCTGCGGCAGGTGAGCATTCCGGGTCTCACCGACGGGGAAGAAAACATGAAACGGCTGGCGGAGATTGCAAAAGCGCATTCCTGCGTGAAGAAGGTGCAGCTTCTGCCGTTTCGGACCCTCTGCGCCGAAAAATATGAACGGCTCGGCATGCCGTTCCCGTTGGCGGGCACGCCGCAGCCGGACGCGGCCAAAATGCGGCGGCTCAACCAAATTCTGCAAACCCATCTCAAATAACGCATGTACCGCTCCCTTTTCGTCATACACTTTACAGACATGACGAAAAGGGAGCGGATCTGGTTTTGGAACTGTGGATGCCGGTATTGTTATTTGCCGTTGGAGTTGCGGCATTGGTCTGGGGAGGGGATACTTTTGTCGGCGCGGCCTCATGGATCGCGGAAAAGACCGGAATTCCCAAATTTGTCATCGGCGCGACGGTGGTGAGCTTTGCGACAACGCTGCCGGAATTGATCGTTTCGCTGATGGCTACGCTGGACGGATCAATCGACATGGCGGTGGGCAATGCGATCGGTTCGGTTTCCGCGAACATCGGGCTCATCATGGGTATCTCGCTGCTGGTACTGCCCGCGAAACTCGACGATGTGAGCTTCTGGGCCAAGGGCGCGGTGATGATCGTTTCGACAGCGTTTCTGGGCGCGTTTGTGATCGACGGGGCGATCGGGGTGCTCGAAAGCCTTGTGCTGCTGACGCTCCTGTTCATTTTCCTCTTTTTGAACCTCAATTCCATGAAGATGGCGAGCATGTTCCCAGACCCGCGCCAGCCGCGGAAACGGCCGGGCGCTGGGGAAATCTTTGCGCATCTGATGAAGTTCATCCTGGGGCTGTCAGGTATCCTGCTCGGCGCGGACCTGTTGGTCGATAATGGGGAACGGCTTGCACGCATGATGGGGGTGCCGGAAGCGCTCGTAGGGCTCACCTTTGTGGCGATCGGAACTTCGCTGCCCGAGCTCATCACCACCATTTCGGCAATTGTACGGCGGGAATCCTCCCTTTCGGTTGGCAACATTGTGGGAGCGAATATCATCGACATCACGATGATTCTTGCCTCCTGTGCCTTTGTTTCGGAGGGCCGCCTGCGGGTCAGCGCGCAGACGGCATCACTCGATGTGCCGGTGACACTGGTGCTGATGGTGATTGCGGTGGTACCGGCGGTTTTGCATCGCCGCTTTGCGCGTTGGCAGGGGATTTTGCTGTTGGCGGTTTACGGCGGATATATCTGCCATATCGCGCTGACTATGTGATAAAGATTTTCCCGAAATTCTATGGACATTTCTGAACGGATGCGGTATAATGCAATGCAGTGCTGTATTGACAGATGTATTGACATGTTTGAGGGGATGTTCATCATGGATCTTTTGCGGAAATTTTTCAAACGTTATTTTATCGATGCGATGAGCGCGATGGCGCTCGGCCTGTTTTCCTCGCTCATCATCGGGCTTGTGATCTCTCAGATCGCGAAGATTCCGGGCCTTTCATTTTTGGCGCAGCTTTCCGAAGTGCTTGGCGCGTCCTCGCCGGTGGTTGGCGCGGCGATCGGCACCGCGGTGGCTTGGGGACTCAAATCAAAGCCGCTCGTGACTTTTTCGTGCGTGGCCTGTGGTGCGATCGGCTATGCGGCGGGGGGGCCCGGGGGG
>NZ_QSBX01000006.1:56427-119793 GCF_003465835.1 Anaerotruncus sp. AF02-27
GGCCCGGTGGGCGCGTATATCGCCGCCGTGGTCGGCAGCGAGATCGGCTCGCTTGTTGCGGGCAAGACCGGTGTGGATATCATCCTCACCCCAATTGTAACGATTATCTCGGGCGGATTTGTCGGGCAGTTCGCGGGCGGTTATGTCCAGAATTTCATGACCTTCCTGGGAAGCGTTATCAACACAGCCACCGAGATGTCGCCGGTACCGATGGGAATTATCATTTCGGTGATCGTCGGCATGGCTCTGACAGCGCCGATCTCTTCGGCGGCGCTGTGCATTATGCTCGACCTGTCCGGTATCGCGGCGGGCGCCGCGACAGTCGGCTGCTGCGCGCAGATGGTTGGATTCGCGGTGATGGGCTTTAAGGACAACGGATTCGGCGGGCTCATCAGCGTGGGTATCGGCACGTCGATGCTGCAGTTTTCAAACATCATGCGCCGTCCACAGCTCTGGATCCCGCCGACGGTTGCGGGCGCAATTCTGGGTCCCATCTCCACCCGCGTTCTGCGTATGACCAACACAGCGTCCGGCGCTGGCATGGGGACGAGCGGCCTGGTTGGGCAGTTTGGAACGCTGGCCGCAATGGAGGGAACCTCCGGCACGGTGCTTTTCGCGGAGATCCTGATCATGCATTTTATCCTGCCTGCCGTGCTTACGCTTCTCATCTACGGCGCGCTGTGCAAGTTTGGATGGATCAAGAAGGGCGATCTTAAAATTTCGGTGGGTTAAGTCGCGTCGGAAGCCTCCTGCATAGAATGGCAGGGGGAGGTGGCGCAAATGGCGACAGATTCGACCGGTGTGGTCGGCGCATCAGGGCTTTCAGGAGAACTGGTAGCCGATGCGCAGGCACGTGAGGCCGCACAGGCTGCCGGATCACAGCCCTCTGGCCAGCCGAAGCGGCAGCAACCCACACAGCAGCAGATGACCGGCGAAGGCGCACAGTTTGTCTATGCTGCCGCCACGGTGGCCAATATCCTCTGCGACAACCTGTCACAGACGCAGATCAACCTGCTGGCGAACTTCCTGTCGGTGATCACCACCTGCGTTTATGCAATCCTGACAGTCGAGAATCCAAATGAGCTTTTGAGCGACTGAACAGATGTTTGCGGCGTTATAAAAACTGTGGTATAATGAATGCCAGTCCGAAAAGGACCGGCATTCATTCTTTTTTGCAGAAAATTTTCCGTATATGCAGTAATTTGCAGGTTTGCATTCACTATATGTATGAACCGTTTGGTGGAAAAAATGGTGGTTAGTAAAAATGGTTGTTGACGTAAATGCCGTCAGGCAGGCGCGACTAGGGGACAAGGATAGCTTTGCCGAGGTTTATCAGCAGATTGCTGATGACCTTTATAAAGTTGCGCTCTATTCACTGGGCAATTCCCACGATGCGCAGGATGTCGTCAGCGAAACCTTTATAGAGGCTTTTAAGGGCATCAAGAACCTGCGCGATGACAACAGTTTCAAACCATGGATCATGCGGATTCTCTCCATCCGCTGCAAACGGAAGATCGGGCAGTACATAAGCGGCCGCAATGAAATGGATATCGATGATTTCCTGGATTTGCAGGATGAGCGGGACGGCGTGGAGGAACAATCCACCCGTAAGCTCGCGCTTCTCAACGCATTGGATACCCTCACCGCCCAGGAGCGGCAGATTGTCGCGCTTGCGGTGATTCAGGGCTATACCGTGCGTGAGACGGCCGAAATCCTGGGCGCGCCGCAGGGAACAGTCAGCTCGAAATTGCACCGCACGCTCAAAAAGCTGCGGGCGCAGCTGGAGAAATAAGCGAAGGGAGTGAATGTGTATGAATCGGAAGAAACAGCAGGAATTGCAGAACGATCTGGAATTTCTCCGCGAACGTTTTGGCGAACTTGACGGGGAAATCCAGCTGCCGCATTCGCTCAGCGCGGAAATGCTGCGGTATAAATTGGAAAATATTGATCTGATAGCGGAAAAGCCCAAAAGAAAATATCCTGTCTGGCTGAAACCGATTGCCGGTGTTTGCGCCTGTTTTGTACTGATGCTGGGCGTTTACCAGGTCTTTAACAGTCAGGCGGTCAAATCGGGCGGCGCGCTGGAGGCGCCTGCGCCGATGATGGTTTCAGACATGGCGGCGGCCCCCGCTGCGGCTGAGGAAAACGAAAAGATGGCGGCGCCGGAAATGGCCGCGCAGGCGCCGTCTGAGGAAGATTCGGTCCCGATGGTTTCTGCGGGAACGCCGGAATCAAAACCTCTTGAGTGGAACCCCGCCGCTGGGGGCGCGGATGAGGCCACAAGCGCTTCTTCATCGGACAGCGCGGCGTCTGTCCAGCCGGATGAAGCATCCGAAGATGACGGTTTGATGTTGCCGAAGCAGGTGAGCGGTCGGGACGAAGATACAGGCAGCAAAGATAAGGGGACGGGCGGCAAAAAGACCGAAAGCCGCAACCCCGATACCGCCGGTTCCGGCAGGCCGGACGATATGGAAAGCAGCGATGCCGCACAGGACGATGAGGATGACGGGCTGGCGATTACGAAACCGCAGGGTGCGGGCATTTCCTCCGCGGAAAAGAATGACACAGCCCCGAAATCTGTTGTAACTGATGGGATAGAGGACACGGAGGTGGAAGATGCTGCCGAAGCGGTTATGGAAGAATCTGTAGCAGAGGCAGCGGATGTCGCGGACGAAGCATTGGCGGTCTCCCCGCGTGTTGCGCAGCCCCGCGCGGCAGCCTTTGCGCTGGGCGCGTCCGACGCGCAGGCAGAAGCCGCGCAGGACTATGCCCAGGTACGCGACGCGGTTTATCAAATGTCCGGCGGCGTTCAAAGTTATACGGACACGAACGATACGGCGGATGGCTCTGCGAAATATAACCCGGCAACTGCCGGCGCAGGGGATGCGCAGCCCGGTACCGGGGGGAGATTTTCCGGGACCAATACCCAGGAAGCGGGCGTGGATGAAGGCGATATCGTCAAGACCGACGGCGAGTACCTTTACAGTTATGTGGCAAAAAACGCCACCTCAAAATATCCCGCGATTTTTATCACCGACGCGGACGATCTGGAGGTGACTTCCAAGATCGAGCTGAAAGCGGGACGGATTGAGGAGTTTTATGTCACGAAAAATCGTCTGATCACGGTCCAGTCGTCTAATTTCACCCTGAACGCCAAGGTGCCGGACGATACAGTTATTGAAAGCACTGGCGAAGACCTCTATGAGGAAATCCAGGAGCAAAATTCTAGAAAGCGCATGCCGAATACCGACGATCCGCGGGATCGCCGGATGGCGCAGGCGGTCGTTTATGATATTTCCGATCCGGAAGATCCGGAGCAGATCAGAACTTTCTCACAGGATGGCGGGTATGTGTCCTCCCGGATGGTGGACGGCGTGCTGTATCTCGTGAGCAACCGGTATGTGAGCCCGGATTTCGCCCGCAAGGATACCAGAATGGAGGAACTCGTCCCGGTCGTCTATGACAGCGTGGAGGGCTCCGCACGGCTGCTCAAACCAAAGGAGATCGCAATCGCGCCGGACAGCAGGAGCGCCAGTTACGCGGTGGTGTCTGCGGTGAATGTCCGCAGCGGCCGCGCGGAGACCAAAGCGGTGCTCGGCGGCGGTGACGGAGTCTACATGTCAGAGGATAACCTCTACGTCTACTACCAGACCGCAAACAGCGATCTTCAGTCGGGCGTTTCGAGCTACACGGCCACCAACATTGTCAAGATCGGCGCAAACGGGGCTGACCTGAGTCTTGGCCGCACTGGCCATGTGGACGGTTATGTCTACGGGCAGTTCGCGTTCAGTGAGTATAAAGGCAACCTGCGGGTTGCAACAACCGCGGATTACCCGAGCGGGAAAAGTTCCAACAATGTTTATGTCCTCGATAAGAACATGCGGCGGGTGGGTGCGCTTACAGGGTTGGCGCCCGGCGAATCGATCTATTCGGTTCGTTATATGGATGATAGGGCTTATCTCGTGACCTTCCGGCAGGTTGACCCACTCTTTGCGATCGACCTGAGCAACCCTGAAAAGCCCAGGCTGCTCGGCCAGCTCAAGATCCCGGACTTCTCGGAGTATCTGCATCCGGTTGACAAGAATACCTTGATCGGTATCGGCCAGAGCGCGGACAACAACGGGCAGACCGATGGGCTCAAGCTCAGCATGTTTGACGTCTCAAATCCGGCCTCACCGAAGGAACTGCATGTCTATAACTTGGGCGGGCAGGGAAGCTGGTCCGAGGCGCTCGATAACCACCGGGCGGTGCTTTTCGACGCGCGCAGCAATCTGATTGCTTTTCCGGCGGACATTCGGTCGGCTGGAACGAACGAACAGACCTACTTTGTGTTCCGTTTCAGCAAGTCGGACGGCTTTACCTTGGAAAAAGAGATTATTCATGGCGACGACGAGCGGGTCGACAGCTTCGAAGAAGTTCAGCGCGGGCTTTACATCGGTGATACGCTTTACACCTTCTCGCCGAGCTATATTGTGAGTTATGATCTTGGTACCTTTGAGAGGAAGGATTCAGTTAAACTGAAATAAACCAGCAATCCCCGCCGTGAAAACCACGGCGGGGATTTTATGCCAAAAAGAGGAGGGACCTCATGCGGATTTTAGTGGACGCGGACGCCTGCCCGGTCAAAAAACAGATCGTGGAGCTTGCCAAATACCGTCGCCTGCCGGTCATCATGCTGATCGACACCAGTCATGTAATAAACGACGGCTACAGCGAGGTCATCACAGTGGATAAAGCGCGCGATAGTGTGGACATCAAGCTCATCAATCTTCTGAAAAAGGATGACATCGTTGTGACACAGGATTATGGCGTGGCGGCAATGGCGCTGGGGAAGGGAGCAAAAGCCCTCAACCAAAACGGCATGGTTTACAATGCGGACAATATGGACCGTCTGCTGTTTGAGCGGTATTTGGGCGCGAAGGTGCGCCGCGCGGGAGGCCGCACCGCAAATATCAGAAAGCGTTCCCCCGCGGATGATGAATCCTTTTCCGCAGCGCTTGCGCAGCTGCTGGATGCGACGGAAACAGGTTCAGCGCAGTAAAAAACGCCCCGATCTTTCCGATCGGGGCGTTTTTGAACATTTTTTCAATCAGTCGCTGATATAAGGCAGCAGGCCGATGTGGCGCGCGCGTTTGATCGCGATGGTCAGTTCGCGCTGATGACGGGCACAGGTGCCGGTCACGCGGCGGGGAACGATCTTCGCGCGCTCGCTGAGATATCTCCGCAGGCGGGGGACATCCTTGTAATCGATGGGGCCGAGCTTATCGACGCAGAATGAGCAAACTTTTTTTCTGCCTTTTCTGTTTCCGCGCGGGCCTCTATTTTCTCTTTCGGATCTCTCGAAAGCCATGATACAAACCTCCTTCAATGGTATTCATTCAATATGCCGGATTGGACGGGGACGTGTTCTGTCAATCAGAACGGCAGGTCGTCGGAATCGGCGGCCATTTCGGAGAAGTCGCCCACATCGCCGCTCGCATAGGAAACGGCGGGCTCGGGAGGCGCCTGGGTCGGCGCGGGCGCGGAATAGCTCTGGGAAGAGCTGGACGCGCTTTTGCTTTCACCGAACTGGACGTTGTCGGCTACAACTTCGACTGCGGTGCGCTTATTGCCGTTTTTGTCCTCATAGCTGCGGGTCTGGATCGAACCTTCCACAATGATCATCTTGCCCTTGTTGAAGTATTTCGAAACGAACTCGGCGCTTTGACGCCACGCGACAATATCGATAAAATCGGCCTGGCGTTCGCCGCCGCGGGAGCTGTAATTGCGGTCAACCGCGATCCGGAAAGAACAGACCGAAACGCCGTTGGGCGTTTGGCGCAGCTCGGGGTCAGCCACAAGGCGGCCCATCAAAATTGCCCGATTCAACATAACACTTGCACCATCCTTGTCTTACGCTTCCTGCTTGACTTCCGCAGGCTCTTTGGTTACGATCAGGGTACGCAGAACGCCGTCCGTGATTTTGTAGATACGATCCAGCTCAGCGGGGAACTCAGGGGTCGAAGTGAATTCGACGACCACATAGTACCCCACGGTTTCATCGTTGATCGGATACGCAAGGGCTCTCTGTCCCCAGGTATCGACGTTGACGATGGTCGCATTCTCGCTGATGAGCTTGTTGAATTTCTCAACCAGAGCGGTTACGCTCTCCTCACCATTTTTCATGCTGAATACCATTACGGTTTCGTAGTTGGCTTTTACCTGTGCCATTTGAACACCTCCTTTTGGACTTTTGGCCCCGGGTCGATGCCCGGAGCAAGGATGTTTGGGCCAGCAGGGCAGAATTGTCCTGAGACTTAACTCATAAATTATACCAGCGCGGCGGCGAATAGTCAAGCCCCGATCTTCGATTATTTGTACAAGCTTTCGCTGTTTTCTGCTTCTCAACTGTGCTATAATTTTTTTAGAATATGGCAAGGGGTGACAAAATCCATGTTGATCGTAACTTCTCAGCAGATGAAAACGATTGAATCGAACGCTTTAAACTATTCGCTCAGCTATGAACGGCTGATGGAAAACGCTGGCTCCGCGGCCGCGGCCGTGATCCGCCGCACCATGGAGGTGGACGGGCGTTTCGCGACCATCTTCTGCGGGCGCGGGAACAACGGCGGCGACGGCTTTGTTGTGGCGCGCAAACTCTGCGAGGCGGGCGCGAACGTCGCGGTGGTGCTCACCGACGGCGAGCCGCGCACCGAGGAAGCGAAAGCCATGCTCCGGCTGATCGGCGTGATGGAGGTGGCGGTTGTCGAATACGGCGACGACCCGCAGTATCTGGCCGAACGTCTTGCGGAAACCGACCTTCTGGTGGATGCGGTTTACGGGACAGGTTTCCATGGGGAGCTGGATGAGCGCCACCGCGACATCTGCCGGCTGATAAACGGAGTGGAGGTCGAAACCTTCGCGCTTGATATCCCGAGCGGTGTGAGCGCAAACAGTGGGTTTGCGGACGCATGTGCAGTTCGGGCGGATGTGACGATTGTGTTTGACAGCGACAAGCCTGCCTCTGTGATGCCCTGTGCGCAGAAATACTGCGGCAAGGTGGTGGTGGCGGACATCGGTATCCCGCCCGAGGCGCATGCGGATATCATTTCCAACTATACGCTTGTGGACGGCGGTTTTGTTTTCGACCGCCTCCCAATGCGTATGCGTGAGAGTCACAAAGGCGATTACGGAAGGCTTTTAAATATTGCGGGTTCACAGAAATACATGGGGGCGGCAACCCTTTCTTCGCTCGCGGCGCTGCGCGCCGGGGCGGGCTATGTGACGCTTGCCTCCACCAAGGAGGTCTGCCGCACCACGCTGCCGATGCTTTTGGAAGCGGTGATGCTTCCGCTCAGGCAGACTCCGGACGGTTCGATTTCCGCGCAATCGATCGATGAAATTCTCGCGGCTGTGCCTAAGAGCGATGCTGTCCTGATTGGCAATGGGATCGGCACCGGTGAAGATGCCTGCCGCATCGTCTACGAGGTGATCCGCGCGGCAAAATGTCCGCTGATTATCGACGCGGATGGTATAAATGTGGTTTCGCGGAATATAGATATCTTAAAGGAAGCAAACTGCAAAATTGTACTGACCCCGCACATCGGGGAACTTTCCCGGCTGACCACACTCCCCATCCCGCAGCTCAAGCAGGATATTACCGGCTGTGGGCTTAATTTTGTCAAAGAATATGGTGTGACGGTGGTGCTCAAGGACGCCTACACCTGCACCGTGACCGCCGCGGGCCATGTCTACATCAATACGACCGGAAACGCTGGGCTTGCCCGCGCGGGCAGCGGCGACGTGCTGGCGGGACTGATTGGAGCGTTTGCCGCGCAGGGAAGGGAACCGGAACTGGCAGCGGCCTGCGGCGTGTGGCTGCATGGAATGGCTGGGGACTATGCGGCGGAAGAGTTTTCCCAGTATGGGATGCTCCCACGTGATGTCATCGATATGCTCCCGCGCGTTTTTTGTGACCACGAACGGTGATCGCGGGGCGGATACAAATCGCAGTTTCGGAGGTGCAAACGATGCGTAATAAACTGTTGTGTATCCTGCTGGCGGTGGTTTTGGCACTAAGCTTTTTCGGATGCGGCGGCAAAGAAAATTCCCAGGCGGCATCCGAACAGGTGAAGAAGGCGGCGGAATCCTTCCAGACGACCGCGAAGGTGAAATACCGGGAACTGGAAACGGTGATGACCATCTATAAAAAGCCGATGAACTGCGCGGTGGTGGGATTTGAAAGCCCTGACAGCCTGCGGGATATGAAGATGACTTTTTATCCGGATAAAGTCGCCCTGCAATATAAAGAGATGTCCTTCGACTTCGCGCCGGACAGCCTGCCCGGACAGGCGGCGGCAAAAATGGTGCTGTCAGCATTAAATGCCGCATTGGCGGATGAAGGGATCACAATTGAGCAGCAGGATAAAAAGCTCCTGGTCAGCGGTACGATTGACGAGGGGGCCTTTTCACTCGTGATCGATGCGGAAAATGGAAATATTTTAAAGCTTGTGATTCCTGAGAAAGAGCTTGAGCTGGAGGTCTTAAATTTTAAAATCCTTGAATAATAAAACGATATGGGAGAGGCCCGTGCATTTTAGCACGGGCCTTTTTGCTGTCAAAATGCGGCGGCGGACAATATGATGTAATACCCGGCTTTGTTTACTGGAGAAACTTTTGTACTCTGCCGGGAGCTGCCGGACGTACGGAAACTTTTCCCCTAAGGACTGTTTAAACGGCGTCCGGATGGTTCAGAATATCTGTGGACGTAAAACGTGCCATATGAAAAATCCACGGAGTGTGATATACGTGACCGTTAAAAGGGGAGAGATCTACTACGCCGACCTGAGCCCGGTGATCGGGTCCGAACAGGGCGGCGTGCGGCCGGTGCTGATTGTACAAAACGATGTTGGAAACCGTTACAGCCCCACTGTGATTGCGGCCGCAATCACAAGCCAGAAGGAAAAATCCAAGCTGCCGACCCACATCGAGATCAATTCGCAGGTGTGTGGACTTTCACGGGATTCGGTGGTGCTGCTCGAGCAGATCCGCACCATCGATAAAAAGCGGCTGAAAGAGAAAATGGGCCGCTTGGATGATGGTTCCATGGGGCAGGTGAACCATGCGTTGTCAATCAGTTTCGGCTTGGGAGACAATCCACAAGGCAGCCAAGGCGCACTTACATAAGTGTGCGAAAGCCGCCTATGACAGTAAAGTACGACATCTGTAGCAGATTTGACGCCACATCCAAAGCACTCGTTGGATGTGGCGTTTTCATATGGAATTGCATTTTAGAATATGAACCATTATAATAGAAAAAGATATAGAAAATACATGGAAGGAATCTTTATGGAAAAGTACAATAAAACCAAACGGGTATCAGAGTCCCGCACCGAACAAATCCAAATCATCATGCCGGAACACATAAACGGGTTCGACCGGCTTTTCGGCGGCCAGCTTGTGGAATGGATCGATGTGGTCGCAGCAGTGGTGGCGCGCCGCCATTCAAACTGCAATGTGACCACCGTATCGATCGACAATCTGCACTTTAAAGCTGCCGCCCATGTAAACAATACAGTTGTACTGATCGGACAGATGACCTATGTGGGGACAACGTCGATGGAAGTGCGGGTGGATACCTTTGTCGAACGGATTGACGGCAGCAAAAAGCTGGTCAACCGCGCCTACCTCACGCTGGTTGCACTGGACGACAGTGAGAAACCCACGCCGGTTCCGCGCCTGCAATTGGAGACAGAAGAAGAGCGCGCCGAATGGGAGGCCGGCGTCAAACGGGCGGCGCTGCGAAAACAACGCCGGATCGAACAGTTTTAATCCGACGTGTTTGTCCCATCAGAAGGGGAATCCGGCTTGGGCTTTGTGTCAACGGTCATTGTGTCCGGACAGCCTGCGCACATGCTGCCGGGCACGTAGTGCCCTTTTTTGCGCATCCGGTTGACTGCTATGCAAGCGCCAATCCCGATCACAAAGATGATTGCGAGGAGGATCCATTCAAGTGGACTCATAGACGCACCTCCGGCTTTTTCTTTCATTATACGGGTCAGATGGATGCGGTGCAATCCAAAGATTAAAGCAGATTTTTTACAAAAAATCCTCTTGATTTTATTGGGCATATATGCTAATATAATATAGCTGTTTGGATATCCGGATATGGCGCAGTTTGGTAGCGCGCTACCTTGGGGTGGTAGAGGCCGTGGGTTCAAGTCCCGCTATTCGGACCACAGCATAAGCTACATTTTGACCTTGCGATGCAGGGCCGAAATGTAGCTTTATTTTTTAACAAAACCTTCATGATATACTGATTTTTAGTAACGATTGTGGAGGTTTTGCCATATTCAAATCTGATATGAGTCATGAGCAGCTGTTAAATCTGCCCAAAATTACAGAGAAAAGTTTTTCATAAAAAAGAAAAATTTGTATTGAAATAAAGTAACATATATGATATCTTATATGACAAAAAAGGGTGCTTACATGAATCTGTTAGAACAAACGCAGCAGCAAATTGAAAAAATGATTCTGAATAAGGAATATGACGAGAACAATTATCTGCCTAGTGAAGGGGAGCTTTGCAAAAAATTTGAAGTAAGCCGTGCCACCGTCCGCGAAGCGGTGCGATCCATGGAAGTGCGCGGTTTTCTCAAGCGGGTGCATGGCAAAGGACTCCAAGTGATTGACAACAGTGTAAAAGTAATGACACGTTCAATTGCCGACATGATTTCACTCCGGGATTGCGATTTGTCAGAACTCATCGAAGTGCGTAGGATCATAGAGGTGGAAGCAGCGCGGCTCGCGGCGGATCGGGCGGACGAACAGGATTTGGAACAGCTTCGTAAGTCGCTTGCAGTGATGGAAAACACCGAAGTGATGGACGACAACTACTACCACAATGACCTGGAGTTCCATGTCAATCTGGTAAAAGCGTCCAAAAATAATATGCTCAGTGCCATTGTCAGCGCCTATACGCCGCTGCTGTGGGATGTCGTCGTCGCGTCTTCGCAAACGAATTATTGTATTGAGCGGCGGCATCATTTTCATCGGGACGTCTACGACTGCATTGTAAAGCGTGAGCCGGACGCGGCTGCTGAGAAAATGCGGATTCACCTGCGTGCCACCAGTGAAAATGTCGAGACCTATCAGAAAAACGGAGAAAGGAAGTGATTCATTTTAATATTAGTTATATGATATCATATGAGTTGGAGGGCGTTAATCATTGAAAATACGTGAAGTCAAGGCGCACATTATTCAGGCGCCGCTGGAAGAACCTTTCGCGTTTTCGCAGGGATGGGTTTATAATCGCAGTTCGATGATTGTGGAGGTTATCTGCGCGGACGGAGAAAGCGGTTTTGGGGAATGCCTCTGTCATGGAATGCAGCCTCCACAGATTGCGGCGGCATTTATCCAAAACTGTTTTGCCCCCCGCATGGTCGGGCGAGATCTCTTTGATGTGGAGGTCCTTTGGGAGGAGCTTTACAACATATCCCGGCCGTTTGGCCAGCAAGGAGCAGCTGTCAACG
Organism: Anaerotruncus sp. AF02-27; assembly: GCF_003465835.1. Lineage (NCBI taxonomy): Bacteria > Bacillati > Bacillota > Clostridia > Eubacteriales > Oscillospiraceae > Anaerotruncus > Anaerotruncus sp. AF02-27. Next base: position 67,938 of record NZ_QSBX01000006.1, read on the forward strand.
CGCTGAGCGGAGTTGATATTGCCCTGTGGGACGCGATCGGTAAACAACTGGGGCAGCCGGTTTGCAATCTGATCGGCGGAAAGTTCCGCGATAAGGTTCAGGCATACGCAACCGGATTCTACCGCAAACAGGGCCGCAGCTATCCGGAGGAGGCCATCCGCGAAGTCGCTGGGTACATCGAAAAGGGATTTCGCGGGATGAAGCTCAAGACCGGGTTCGGCGCGCAGGAGGATATAGGCTATATCCGCGCGGTTCGGGAAGCGGTGGGGAATGAGATTCTGCTGATGGCGGATTTCAACTGCGCCTATAACCAGGCGGTTGCGCGCAGAATCCTTTTAGAACTGCAGGAAAGCAGGCTGGAATTCTTTGAAGAGCTGCTCGCGCCGGAAGATATGGAGGGCTATGCAGCAATCCGGAATTTGACCCCTTCGTATATCGCGGCGGGGGAGAATATTTTTGGGAAGATCGCATATAAGCAGTGGCTCGAGAAAGGTGCGCTGGATATTTACCAGCCGGACCTGTGCTCAAGCGGCGGCTTCACCGAATGCAAAAAGATCGCAGCACTCACCCAGGCCTATAATGCAATGCTGATTCCGCACGTATGGGGTTCCGGCGTTGGACTGGCGGCATCCTTACAGTTTATCGCGACGCTTCCGGCGGCCCCCCTGTGCATGAAGCCGAAAGAGCCAATGCTTGAATACGACCAGTCGAGCCATCCTTTCCGCTTGGATCTGATCAATGACGGGGTTGTTTTCAGGAATGGGTTTGTGGAGGTCCCCAATGCTCCGGGAATCGGTGTTGAAATAAATCGGGAAGTCCTCAAGAAATACCGCATCAACTGAGAGAAAAGGAGAAGTTTACTATGAAAAAACTGACAGCGTTTATTATGTCGGCAGTCATGATTTTGACTTTTGCAGCCTGCTCCGGCGCAGCGCCCGCGTCGTCCGCTCCACAGCAAGGTAATACGGCGGCGCCCGCCTCCTCATCGCAGCAATCGGAATCCACAGGTGCAAAGATCACCCTGAAAATCGGCAACAACCAACCGGATACCCATCCCTGGAACCAGGGAATTGCGGATTTGACGAAACTTGCGGCGGAATATTCCGGTGGCAGAATCGAGATTATCAACTATCCGAATGCCACCTTGGGAACCGAACCGGATATGCTGGAAAGCGTCCGAGAAGGATCGCTTGATATGGTGATCAGCGACCCGACTGTGGGGACCACCTTCTGTAAGGAGCTGGAGCTGTTCTCGCTGCCATTCCTTTTCCGCGATTATGACCATTGGCAGAAAGCGCTGGACGGTGAGCCTGGACAAAAATATGCGGACCTGATTGAAGAGAAGTCCGGAGGCTTGAAGATCCTTGGCTATTGGGGCGGATCCACCCGCAATGTGATCGCGGTGAAGGGGCCGGTTAAGAGTGTTGACGATCTGCAGGGCTTTAAACTGCGCCTTGCGCCATCCGATCTGAAGTTTAAGGTTTGGGAAGCCGTTGGCACGCTCCCGGTCACAATCGCTTTTGGCGAAACTTATTCCGCAATGGCATCCGGACTCTGTGATGGCATGGAGAATGAGATGCCGTCGATCTTGTCGGCCAAATTCTACGAGCCGGCGCCTTATTTCACTTTGACCGGGCACGAAATCACAGTGCGCCCGCTTTTCGTAAACGCGGAAAAATATAACGCTATGGAACCGGAAATGCAGCAAGCGCTTGCGAAAGCCGTTGCCGAGGCCACCGCGCTCGCCCGCCAGTATGAAAAAGAAGCTGGGGAAGCCGCACAGAAACAGATGGTTGAGGAATTCGGCGTGGAACTGTATGAGATTGATAAAACCCCGATTATGGAACGGACAAAGCCTGTGTTTGAGGAATTCGGAAACACGTCCGGACTCAATGACCTGATTGCAGAGATCCAGGAAGTTCAGTAAATTGAGAATCGCAGGCGGCGGAAGCCGCCTGCGCGTTTGGGAGGGAACACTTATTGAAACGGATTTCTGATGGACTTGAAAAAATAATCAGTGTCGTCCTGTTCTTTATTATGACGGTGCTTGTGGTGATCACCTTTTTACAGGTGTTCAGCCGTTTTATCCTGCATATCCCGATCGCCTGGAGCGAAGAAGTGATCCGGATGAGCTTTGTATGGATGATTTCCCTGGGATCAGCGGTGGCCATAAAAGAAAACAGCCATTTGGTTATGGATATGCTCACATCTGCCGTTTCCGAGAAGATGCGCAAGGTTTTACGCATGATTGTTCTGGTGCTGATACTGGGGGTCAGTGTGATCCTTTTGGTGGCGGGCGCAAACTACGTGGTCCGAAGCATGGGGAAAACCGCTGTGACAATGCCGATCCCCTCCAACTGCGTCTACATAGCCATCCCGGTTTCAGCAGTTGTCATGATATTTTATACAGTGGAACAGGCCGTCTTGGAACTGAACCGTAATCGAAAGGAGGCAGCTTCGTGAGTCCATTGCCCATTCTTATTCTGATCGTGGGTATGATCCTGCTGATGCTGCTGGGTCTGCCGCTTGCTTTTTCCATTCTGGCAATTTCCACGGCGGTGCTTGTTGGATTCACGGATCTGCCGTTTTGGCAGATCGTCCAACGTTTCTTTGCCGGAATTGACAGCTTTGTCCTGACAGCAATCCCATTTTTCCTGCTGGCGGGAAATCTGATGAATTCAGGGAAAATTACGGATAAGCTGATAGACCTTTCTTCCGCAGCGGTGGGACATATCCGTGGCGGACTGGCCCATATTAATGTCCTTGTCAGCTTGTTGTTTGGTCACCTGTCGGGCTCGGCGGTCGCGGATACTTCGGGCATTGGAACCATCCTGATCCCGGCAATGATCCGCAAAGGGTATACCAAATCGTTCACGGTCGCGGTCACTGCAACCTCATCCGTATTGGGTCAGATCATTCCGCCTAGCCTGATTATGATTATCTATTCCGCCACAGCCGGTGCAAGCGTTCAAGCGCTGTTCGTGGCTGGGATGGTTCCAGGCCTGATGCTGGCGCTCACGATGATGGTGGTTTCTCTGGGATATGCCATCAAATTCCATTATCCGAAAGAGGCGAAGTGCACCTTCCGAGAGTTCCTGATCACATTTCGGAAGGCCGCTTTGGTGCTTGTCATGCCGCTTATTATCATCGGCGGCGTGCTCACCGGTGTTTGTACTGCCACCGAAAGTGCGGTGCTGGCTGTTGTTTACAGTCTGATCATCACAATTTTTGTTGATAAGACCCTGACGCCCAAGGATTTGCTCCCCATCTTTGTGAAGTCTGCGAAGGGGGCGGCGACGAGTCTTTTCTGTATTGGAGCGGCGAGTGTCTTCGGTTACCTGCTGGCTTATTTCCGTACAAATGAATATGTCATGCAGCTGATGACCGATCTTAATCTGTCGAAGGCAGGATTCATGCTGTTCACTATCATCCTGTTTTTTGTTCTTGGTGCATTTATGGATGCGACCCCGGCGATCTGCATCTTTGTTCCGATTGTCGTTCCGGCCGGCTTGGCCCTTGGGCTGCATCCGGTGCATCTGGGCATGATCATTTGCTTGGTTCTGTCCTTTGGCCTCGTGACGCCACCGTACGGGTTGTGCCTGTTGCTGGCCTGCCAAATTGCAAAGATCGAACCGCAAAAGACCTTCCGGGATTTGTTTGTTATGCTTGGCGCGGTGGTCATAACGCTTCTGATCATCATCTTCTTCCCGGATTTCATCTTGGCCCTGCCGCGGCTGGTCGTTCCCAAATACATGTAGGATAGCCAGGAAATCTCTGACTTTGATTAAACAGAGGAGCCGCCTCCAAACTGGGGGCGGCTCCTCTGTACTTTGAAAGCTGTTCCGGAAAATTGGATAGGCCCGAATGAGAAAATCTGCTGGCGGTAGCCTGACAGCGGGGCTCTGCATCGTCGGGGCGGCTGCCGGTACTTATGCAGGGGGACTTGCGCGCAGCACCTGCGATTTGACGGAGTGAAACCGTATCAGTTAAAAGGGAGTTGTAAAACCCTCCGGCAGTCTGTTACAATGGAGGTGACCAAATTGAGAGGAAGGATGCGTATGCTGAAACCGGAGACCCGGCAGGAAAACACAAAATACCGCCTTGCCGAGGCGATCAAAGCCTGTATGAAGAACACGCCGGTGGACCGTATCACCGTCCAGCAGATTGTGGATGCCTGTGGGGTGACCCGCCAGACGTTTTACCGCAATTTTCTGGATAAGTACGACCTCATCAACTGGTATTTTGATAAGCTGCTGCTCGAATCCTTTGCACATATGGGCAGCGGCCGGACGGTGCTGGAAGGACTCGAACGCAAGTTCGAATACATCCGGGAGGAGAGGGTCTTTTTTACCGGGGCGTTTAGTTCGGACGATCAGAACTCCCTCAAGGAACATGATTTTGCACTGATCCTGGAGTTTTATACCCAGCAGATCAGACAGAAGACCGGACAGTTTCCGGATGAGGAGATCCGCTTTCTGCTGGAGATGTACTGCCGCGGCTCCATTTACATGACGGTGAAATGGGTGCTTGGCGGGATGCCAGAGCCGCCGGAAAAGATGGCAAAAAGTCTCGTGGATGCGATGCCGGCAAAGCTGGCCGACCTGTTTATCCATTTGGGCCTTTTGCCTAAATCGCATACATAATACCTTGTTTTTCGTGCGGATTAAAAAAATTTTTGTGGGATGTTACATCTTTGACAGATTGTAACTTTACTTTTCTCCGGATTCTGGTTTACAATAATGATAATAAATTGTCAAACTTGACCGCAGCCAGTATTTCAGAAAAAGGAGAAGATTATTTATGGCGAACAGAATTATGCTCAATCAGACTTCCTATCACGGCTCCGGCGCGATTCAGGAAATCGCCAATGAAGCCAAGGCGCACGGCTTCAAAAAAGCATTCGTGTGTTCCGACCCCGATCTGATCAAATTTAAGGTGGCCTCCAAGGTGACCGATATTCTGGACAAGGAAGGCCTCGCTTACGAGGTGTATTCGGATATTAAAGCCAATCCGACCATCCAGAATGTCCAGAACGGTGTGCAGGCGTTCAAGGCGTCAGGCGCGGACTATATCGTTGCCATTGGCGGCGGTTCCTCGATGGATACCGCCAAGGCGATCGGTATCATCATTGCAAACCCGGAATTTGAGGATGTGCGCAGCCTGGAAGGCGTCGCGCCGACCAAAAAGCCCTGTGTCCCGATCATTGCCGTTCCCACCACCGCCGGCACCGCCGCTGAGGTCACCATCAACTATGTTATCACCGACGTGGAGAGAAAACGTAAATTTGTCTGTGTCGATCCGCACGACATGCCGATCATCGCGGTTGTCGATCCGGATATGATGGCTTCGATGCCGAAGGGTCTGACCGCCTCCACCGGTATGGATGCGCTGACTCATGCGATTGAAGGCTACACCACCAAGGCTGCTTGGGAAATGACCGATATGTTCCACATCAAGGCGATCGAGATCATTGCAAAATCGCTGCGCGGCGCGGTCGCAAACACAAAGGAAGGCCGTGACGGAATGGCGCTTGGCCAGTATATTGCCGGTATGGGCTTCTCGAATGTTGGCCTTGGCATTGCGCATTCGATGGCGCACACCCTCGGCGCGGTTTATGACACCCCGCACGGTGTTGCCTGCGCGATGATGCTCCCGATCGTCATGGAGTACAATGCCGAGTGCACTGGCGAAAAATATCGTGAAATTGCGCGCGTAATGGGTGTGGAAGGCGTGGACGGGATGTCTCAGTCCGAATACCGGAAGGCCGCTGTGGATGCTGTCAAGAAACTTTCCGCTGACGTTGGGATTCCGGCCAAGCTGGAAGCGCTCAAGGAAGAGGATCTGCAGTTCCTTGCGGAATCCGCGTTTGCCGATGCCTGCTGCCCGGGGAATCCGAAGGATACCAATGTGGAAGACCTGAAAGCACTGTTCCGCAAACTGATGTAAGCTTTTCAAATAGAAGATTTTCGAAATCGCAATTCCGGCCCGCCGAGATCGGCTGGCCAGTAATATATCCGCGCCAAAACAGGACAGACAGCCAGATTCATGGCTGTCTGTCCTGTTTTTTCAGTATTTCTTCTGTTCGAGCGCGCGCTCAATCGCACGGAAGTTGGTGACCGAGGAATCCTTCTTTTTCAGCGCGATCATCGTATGCAGGGTATCGATAATTGCCATCTGCGCAATACGCGAAGAAAGCGCAAAAATCCGGTAGCGGGTTTCGTTCGATGCGGTGCAGAGCCGGATATCAGCGATGTCGTAAAGCGGAGACCGCCCAATATTGGTCAGCGAGATGATCGAAGCCCCTTTGCTTTTGGCGAGCGCCGAGGCGTCGACAATATCTTTTGAGCTCCCAGAATGGCTGATTGCAAAGACGGTGTCGCCTTTTTGGAGGTTGGTGGCCACGATGCTCTGGATGTGGGTGTCGGTGTAGGCGGTCGCGTCAACTGCGACGCGCAGCAGCTTATGCTGTAAGTCGAGCGCAATGGAATGGGAATTTCCTAAACCAAAAATGGCCACCCGGTTGGATGCGATGATCCGGTCAGCGGCTGCGTCGAGATCCTTTCCGCGCAGCACGTCATGAGTATAGCGGATGGTGTGGATGGTGGACTGAAAAACCTTATCCATAATGGTGTCAGGGGGATCTCCCTCGGAAATTTCCTCGTGGATATTCTGCAGCGGTGTGACGATCGCTTGGGCAAGGGTGAGCTTGAGCTCCTGATAGCCGCTCATCCCAAGTTTGCGGCAGGTGCGAATCACCGTTGCGTCGCTCGCGTTGCTGCGCTCGGCAAGGCCGGCTACCGAAAGGTAGATCACCTCCTCGGGATGTTCAAGGATATAGTTGGCCACCTGTTCCTCTGTTTTGCTCAGGGAGCTGCGCAGGGCGCGCACTTTCATCAGAAGGGCGGATGATTCATTTTTTTCTGACATAGCAAAGGTCCTTTCAGAAGCCGTTTAGCGGCTGAGTGATGAAATGAAACTTCAAATGTAGCAAAACTTCATAATTATTATACCGGATAAAATGAAAAAAAACAACACTATTCTTTATCGTAAAATAAAATATGATTAATTTGAACAATATCTATAATTTTGTAGTAATATTCCACAATTATAACAAATAAAATTTAACTACTCCAAAAAATAAAATGTATTGAAGTTTTACTTCGCGGATGATACAATGAAATCAGCCGGAAAGTAACAGAGTCGAAAGGAGTGTACAGAAACGATGCAAATACAGAGCTTCATGATCGATATGGTGCGCAGTGAACTGGAAGACGCGGTCGGGGCTGAAAATGTCAGCATCCGGCGCAGCGATAAGGTTGCGCATTGTATTGATTATTTTTGGCTGGCACGTCTTTGGGCGGACCGGGGGCTGGAACCCCCTATGCCGGATTTCATTGTCTCCCCGGGCAGTACGGAAGAGGTTTCCAAGGTACTTGTCATTGCCAATTATTATAAAATCCCGGTCTTCCCATGGGGCGGCGGCGCCGGTTCACAGGGCGGTGCGCTCGCGGTCTGCGGCGGGATTATGCTGGACATGAAGCGGATGGACAAAGTACTCGAAATTGACGAGCAGTCCCGCACCATCACCGCGCAGTGCGGCATCGTTTTTCAGCAGCTCGAATGGGCAGCGAATGAACGGGGCTATTCGTTGATGCACTATCCGAGCTCCCTCACCTGCAGCACGGTTGGCGGTTTTTTAGCGCACAATGGCATCGGTGTGCTTTCCACTAAATACGGCAAAATCGACGACCAGTGCCTGAATGTTGAAATGGTTATCCCGAACGGGCAGGTGCTCCGTTCCGCACCGGTCCCGAAACACTCCTCAGGACCGGACCTGAAGCACATTTTCATCGGTTCGGAAGGGACGCTAGGGGTCATGACCAAAGCTACCTTCAAGCTGTTTGAAATGCCCGAGGTGCGGCGGTTTCACGCCTACCTCTTCCAGGATATCGCAAGCGGCATCGCCGCCGCGCGCGACATGCTCCAGAAATTCAAACCTTCCATCATCCGCCTGTATGACGAGGCGGAGACCGTTTCGATCATCAAAAAGATTCTCGGCGTCGAGAAACAGGGCGCATTCATGAACTTGGCGCTCGAAGGCGAGGACGAGGTGGTCGCGATCGAAGAGCGCAAGATGCGGGAAATCTGTGCCAAATACCATGCGATGGACCTCGGCAGCGACTACGGCGAAAAGTGGTGGGACAGCCGGATCAAATTCTTCTATCCGGATTACGCGCTCGACTTTCCGAAGATGTTCGGCACAATGGACACCGTCGCTACCTATAAGGATATCGAGAAGGTCTACTGGGCGATGAAACACGCAGTGGAGGATCATTTCGAAGGGGTGCGGTTCATCGCGCATTTCTCCCACTGGTACGAGTGGGGCTGTATGTGCTACGACCGGTTTATCATGGACCAGCCGCCAAAGGACCCCGAAGAAGCGCTGCGGCTGCATAACCAGATCTGGAATGCGGGCGTGCGCGCCGCAATTGCAAACGGCGGTGCGGTCAATGATCACCACGGCGTCGGCATGAAACTGGGGCGGCTGATGAAGGAACAGTACGGTCCAGGCATGGTCGTGTTCGAAGGGCTCAAAAAAGCGCTCGACCCGAACGGGATCATGAACCCCTATAAGCTTGGAATCTAGCAAAAGGAGAGATGCGTGATGTTCTCGGAGAAAGCCGATAAAACAGTCAATGCCTGCCGATTCTGCTGGATGTGCCGGCATATCTGTCCGGTCGGGCTTGCCACCGGAAAGGAATCGAACACGCCGCGCGCCAAAGCGCTGATGATCTCGATGACCGAGAAAGGGATCGACCTCAAACAGGACATGATGGAGGACATGTACGAATGCTGCCTGTGCAACGCCTGCGCGCACGACTGCCAGAGCGGATATGAGCCAGCCGTTTTTATCCGGGAGGCCCGAACCTGCGCCGTCGCAAATGGCCTGCTGCCCGCGAAGGCGCAGCCGGTCGTCGACCGGTTGCTCGCGGATGGGAACCTCTTCGGTGAAAGCCCCGAAAGCAAGTTCGACGCGCTGGGCGATTCCATCGCCGGACTGCCGGAAACGGCGCCGGTACTCGTCTATATTGGGGAGACGGCCGCGCGCCGTGCGCCGCGGATCGCAAAGGCGTTTCTAAACCTCCTGCGCAAGGCGGGCGTCGAATTCACCGTGCGAAAGGACGAAGCGCCTTGCGGCGCGGAAAGCTATGATCTGATCGGGCTGGTATCGGAAGTGCAGGACGAGGCGAAAGCCTGCGCCGCGCAGATCGCCGCGTCGGGCGCGCGGACGGTGGTCGTGCTCGACCCGGCCTGCGCCCGGGTCATGAAACAGGAATACCCCGTCTGGGGCTGCCAGTTACAGGCGGAGGTCGTAACCGCGACCGTGTTTGTGGCGCAGCTTCTCCGGGAGGGCAGGCTGCATCCGCAAAAGAAGGAACTCGGCCCAGTCACCTTCCAGGACCCCTGCCGGCTGGCGCGGGATCTTGAGGAGACGGAACCGGCGCGCGAGATTCTCAGGGCAATGGGCGCCGACCTGCGCGAGATGTTCCTGCACGGCCAGATGACCAAATGCTGCGGCAACGAGATTTTAAATTCCCACTCTCCGCATCTGGCCGAGCGCATCGCGAAGGCGCGCGCTGCTGATGCGAAACGCACCGGAGTAAAGCTGCTTGTGACCGCCTGCCCGGGCTGCAGGGACATTCTCGAAAAGGGCGCGGACGAAGCGCTTGCGGTGGAGGACCTGTTTGTGCTGCTCGACCGCTGCTGCTGACAGGAGGAATACATATGAGATATCTACTGGGCGTGGATTTTGGCGGCGGCGCGAGCAAGGCGACGCTGCTTGCGGAGGACGGCAGGGTGATTGCTACCTCCACGAAGGAATACCCCACCTATTACCCGCAGAGCGGATGGACTGAGCAAGACCCGGAGGACTCCTACCGGGCGCTGGTTTTCAATGTGCGGGCCGTTATCGAAAAGAGCGGGATCGATCCGGCAGACATCGCGGCTATGTGCCTTGACGCGGCGACTCACACCGCGGTGTTGCTCGATGAAGCGGACCGGGTGATCCGTCCGGCAATCTACTGGACCGACAAACGCAGCACCAGGCAGTCTGCGTGGCTCAAGGAGCATTATTACGAGCGGATCTATACCCTCTGCTGCAATATGCCGGACGTGATGTGGACCCTCCCGCAGATTATGTGGGTGCGGGAGAACGAGCCGGAAAACTTCAAACGGATCGACAAGATCCTTTTTATGAAGGACTATGTCCGCTACCGGCTGACTGGCGACTTCGTGACCGATTACATCGACGCGATGGGCTCAATGTTTATGGACGTGCCGCGTAATTGCTGGTCGGAGGAGCTCTGTGGGCTCGCGGGAGTTTCCCTTTCGATGCTGCCGCGTATCGTCGACCCGACCGAGATATTAGGCCCGCTTACAACGAAAGCCTGTGCCGAGACCGGGCTTTCTCCAAAAACCAAAGTGATTGCGGGCGCGACCGATACGGTGCTGGAGGTCTACGCGAACGGGGCGATCGAACCCGGCCAGATGACCGTGAAGCTGGCGACAGCCGGCCGCATCTGCCCGATCGTTCCGCACATGCTCGACAATCCCTTGCTCTGCAACTATAAGCATGTCGTGCCGGGGCTCTGGTATCCGGGAACTGGTACAAAATCCTGCGCAGCCTCCTACCGGTGGTATCGGGACACCCTCTGCAAAGCGGAGAAGCTGGAGGCGGAAAAACAGGGAGTCGACCCGTATTTCCTGATGGATCAGGCGGCCGCAGGGATTCCGCCGGGCAGCGACAACCTCTTTTTCCAGCCGTATCTACAGGGCGAATTGACCCCGTATTTCGACCCGGCGCTGCGCGGATGTTTCGTGGGTGTACTTTCCTCACACACCAAGGCGCATTTCAACCGTGCCCTGCTCGAAGGGGTCGCCTTCTCGCTCAAGGACTGCTATCAGGTGGTTCAGGCGATGAATCTGCAGATCAACCAGGCACGGATCATCGGCGGCGGCGCAAAGAGCCCGCTCTGGCGGCAAATTCTCTGCGATATGCTCGGCATCGAGTTGGTCAAGACCGAAAACAACGATTCTTCGCTTGGCGCGGCGATGCTGGCCGGCGTGGCGGCCGGGGCGTTCTCCTCCTTTGCGGAAAGCGTCGAACGCTGCGTGCGGATTGAACAGGTCGTGAAGCCCGATCCGGAAAACTTCAAGATCTACGAAAAACAGTTTACGCTCTATAAACAGATCCACGATGCGCTCGCGCCGGTCTATCACGCGATGGAGGGCTGAGCGGGACAGGAGCTGATTGATGTGCGGATTGCCGTATGTATGAAACAGATCCCCAGCAGCGCAACGCAGGGGTTCGATCCGGATACGAATACCCTCATCCGGGAGCAGGGAACCCTGATGACCAATCTGGCGGATGTCTACGCGTTGGAAAGCGCGCTGACGCTCGCGGGCCAGGATGGAACGGCGGATGTGTTCACGATGGGAAAGTCCTCTGCCTGCGCATTGCTGCGCGACGCGTGCGCGCTCGGAGCAAAAGGACTTTTTCTGATCAATGACCCGCTTTTTGCAGGATCGGATACCTTTGTCACCGCGAAAATTCTTGCGGCGGCGATCAAACACGAAGGTTCCTATGATCTGATCCTCTGCGGCAGGCGCACGCTCGACGGGGAAACGGGGCAGGTCGGCGGCCAACTGGCTGCGGTGCTCGAAGTCCCCTGTGTCACCAATGTGATCCGGCTGGAGCAAAGCGGGGAAAGAGCCATTCGGTGCACCCGGCTGCTCGAAGAAACCAGGCAGATGGTCGAGACAGACTTTCCGGCAGTCGTAACCGTTTGCGAAGGGGTAGAAGAGGTTGGACATCCGCGCCTGCCGAGCTTGCGTGGGATACGCGCCGCCGGGCATGCGCAGATCAAGCGGATCACCAATGAAACGCTCCAGCTTAATCCAGGCTCGGTGGGGCTTGCGGGATCGTTTACACGAGTGGAACAGACCTTTCTCCTTGCGGCTGGAAGACGCCGCTGCAAGCCGGAGCCGAACCTCGAAAACGGAGTCGCCCGTCTGCTCACATTGATCGAAAGCATGCGGATCGGCGGTGAGGAAAGATGAATGGAGAAATCTGGGTTGTGTGTGATGCGGAAGGAACCGGACTGTCCGGCTGTTCGTGCGAATTGCTGGGGAAAGCCCAGGCGCTTTCTGAAAAGGGCGCGGGGACAGTCTGCGCGGTGTGGTTTTCCGAGATACCGCCACCCGCACAGGAACTTGCATCCTTCGGTGCGGTTAGGGCTTATGCGGCGTGCTTATCTGACGCGGACGAATATGGAAAGGCGCGGCTGCTCGCACGCCTTGCGAAAACGCACTGCCCACAGATTCTGCTGCTGTCGGCAACCGTGCAGGGCCGCTCGGTCGCGGCGCAGGCCGCCGCGCTCATCGGCACTGGCCTCACGGCCGACTGCACCGGGCTGGAAATCGGACCGGATGGGAAGCTCGTGCAAATCCGACCGGCATACGGAGGCAATTTGATGGCGCGGGTGACCTGCCCTGGTTCTCTGCCGCAGATGGCAACTGTACGTCCGGGCGCATTTTCCCGATGCAGACCATTTAACAGAGGCTGTTGCGCGGTGATGGACTGCACATCCGAAAAGTCGTTGGAGAACCCGGTACGGCTGCTGGAGACCATCCATCTGGCTGGTGCGCAAACGGCGCTCGGCGAAGCGGAGATTGTGGTGGCTGGCGGCGCGGGCATCGGCTCGGCCAGGGCATTCGATCAAATCTGCCTGCTGGCCGAACGGCTCGGCGGGGCGCCCGCGGCTTCCCGCGCGGCGGTCAACGCGGGTTATGCGCCCTACAGCAGTCAAGTTGGCCAGACCGGTGTCTGTATCCACCCGAAACTTTATATCGCTTTCGGTATTTCGGGCGCGGTGCAGCATCTGGCGGGAATTCAGGGAGTAAAGCGGATTGCGGCGGTCAATACCGATCCGAAAGCGCCGATTTTTGATTATGCGGATTATGGGATTGTGGGCGATCTGCATCGTGCGATCGACCTGATCCTGTGGCACACATCATAAAAGAATAGGAGAAAAAGATGGGAGGCGGTTGGAGGGAAACGGTAGGAATTGGCAAGTATGGAAAGAAAAGTAGAAATCTTTATAAACCTGAAGGGGGATCTGTCATGAAAAAGGTTATCAGCATCTTGTTAAGTATCGCGATGATTCTTGCGTTCTGCGCGGGCTGCGGAGGAAACACTGCTCCCGCCTCTTCCGCGGCCCCCGCGGCCTCCGCATTGCCTGCTGAATCGAAAGATGCCGCTCCTTCCGGCGAATCTGTCAAAATCACGTTGGGACATATCTATAACCCGAATCACAACGAAGCGATCGCCCTGGAAAAACTTAAAGAATTGCTTGCGGAGAAATCGAACGGCCGGATCGAGCTTGTAATTTATCCGAGCAGCCAGATGGGGTCCGAGCGCGAGATGGCGGAACAGGTCATGCTGGGTACGCTCGATATGGGCCTTTCGGATGGCCCTACCTGGTCGAACGCGCTGCAGGTCCCCGAAATCGCGGTTTTCGGTTTGCCGTTTCTCTATAAGGATATCGATGGGCAGAAGGCGGTTATCAACGAAATTCTGATCGACTCGGCAGGAGAGATGATGATCGGTAAGGGCGTACGCCCCTTGTTTGGCTTCTCGGCTTCGATTCGCGGTGCAATTCTCGCGACCAAGCCAATCGTTACCGCGGCTGATATCGACGGCGTCAAAATGCGCGTGCCGGAGATCACCATGTATGTCGATACCTGGCGCTGTCTCGGCGCGAACCCGACCACCACGCCATGGGGAGAGGCGTACACCTCGATTGCGCAGGGCGTTGTCGACGGCGCGGAGGTCGACCCCTCTACCATCGTCGACGCAAACCTCCAGGAGGTCACCAAATACTTCTCCAAGACCGCCCATATGGGCACTATTCACATTGTGTCGATGAACGAAGCAAAATGGCAGAGCATTCCGGAAGACCTGCGGAAAATTTTCCTTGAATGTGCTGCGGAAGCTTCCGCATGGCAGATAGAAGACCGCAAAACCACCGACGAGGCCGCAGTCCAGAAGATGGTTGACGCGGGTGTTACGGTGAATGAAGTCTCGGACGAGGAGCGAGCAAAGATGGCCGAACGCTGCAAGCCAATCTATGACCAGTACGACGCGGACTACGGCCTTGGCGATCTGATCAGCCAGCTGCAGGAGATCGGCGGCTGAATCTGCAAAGAAAATGTCACAGTTGACCGGGGAGGGGTATGCGCTCCCGGTCTGAAAGGGAAGGGGGGCTTTGTATGCAGGAAATCGACGTCATGGGAATCAAGACAGTGATCACCGGTGCTTCCGGGGTGATCGGCATAGCGTTTGCAGAAGCATTTTTGGAACATGGAGCGTATGTTGCCAACTGGGATCTCCAGGAGAGTGATCCGGCCAAGAGGCTGGCACAGCGTTTTCCGCAGCGGTATCTCTTCTGCGAAACCGACGTTTGCAGAGAAGACAGCATCGAAAAAGCCGCCCGGGAAACGGCGGCACAATTCGGGGGGATCGACGCGCTTTGCAATATCGCGGGGATCATTGCCAAACAGCAGATAGGCGAACTGGAAACAGATACGCTCGATCGGCTTTACAAGGTGAACGTGCGTGGATTGATGCTGGTGACCAAGCGTCTCGTCCCGATGCTGAAAAAAAGCGGGCGCGGACGGATCATCAACATGTCCTCCATTCAGGCGGCGGTCGGCATGGAGACCTACTCGCCCTACACCTTTACAAAAGCGGCTGTTTCCGGTGTTACAAGGGTGTGGGCGCTCGAGCTGGCCCCCTATGGAGTCACCGTCAATGCGATCTGCCCGGGCTGGGCAAAGACTGCGATGGCGGACCGGATGGTCGAGCGGCTGGGCGACCTGCATGGGATATCGACCGAAGAAGCGCGGGAGCTCATCCTGTCCTATGTCCCGCAGCGCCGGTTCATCGACCCGCAGGAGATCGCATTCACCGGCCTGTTTCTGGCAAGCAGCGCCGCGGGCGCGATCAGCGCGAATGAGATTTTTGTGGATGCGGGGATGTCCCACTGCGCCAAGCCGGGGCTCAATCTGCCGGTTCCCGAAACGGATGATCATCGCGGGCGAAAACCTTGAAAAAGGAGAACGGCTATGAAAATTTTCCACAAGATAGATCATTTTATTGAAATGCTGCAGGTGTGGGCCTGTGCGATTCTGTTCGGGGCGATCGTGGTCCTCGGCACGATCCAGGTCTGTGGCCGGTATGTTTTCAACTATTCGATCCCGTGGTCGGAGGAGACGATGCGGTTCTGCTGCATCTGGATGGTGTTCATTGGCGCCGCGCTTACGGTGCGCAGCGACGGCCATGTTTCCATCGATATCCTGCAAGGATTTCTCAAGAACAACAAAACCAAGGCGGTTCTATATCTGATTGGAAGACTGATGTGCGTGGTGTTCCTGGTGTGGATCTTTCCGGCTTCGATCGAACTGATCAACAGGACCAAGAGCTCGATGGCTGCGACCCTGCCGCTGTCCTTCTCGTTTGTCTATGCCTCTTTTGCTGTGGGGGCGGTGATGATGCTGCTTTCTTATATTGCAACGCTTCCCAAAACGACAGCTGCGATCTGGAAGGGGGAGAAAGACGAATGAGTATGCTTGCAATCGCAGTCGTACTGCTGCTGATTTTTATTGCAATCGGTGTGCCGGTCTGTTTCGCAATCGGGCTTTCCGGATTGTGCGCGGTCGCATTTGGCGGCGATGCGCCGCTTTTTATGGTGGTGCAGCAGATTGTGCGCGGACTCAATTCTTTTCCGCTGATGGCCTGCCCGTTCTTTATCCTGGCGGGCGAAATCATGGGGGCGGCAAAACTCTCAGACCGGATTCTGGATTTCTGCCGGGCGTGCGTTTCCTGGATGAAAGGCGGCCTCGGCGCGGTGTGCGTTCTGGCCAATATGATCTTTGCGGCCATCTCCGGCTCCGGCGCGGCTTCGATCAGCGCGATCGGTTCGCTGACCACCCCGCAGCTGAAAAAGACCGGCTACAACCGCGGCTTCGTCGCGGCGCTGATTGCGGGCGGCGGCGCGCTCGGCCCGATCATCCCGCCGAGCATGAACATGATCATCTATGGCTCGCTCACTGGTGACTCGGTCGGCAAGCTGTTTTTGGGCGGCGTGCTGCCGGGTATCCTGATCGGCGGCGCAATGATGTTGATGTGTTTTTACTACGCGAAAAAGCATCATGTCGATCAGGGAACCGGAACCTTCAGCATAAAGGATCTGCTGATCACCCTGCGCAAATCCTTTTTTGCGCTGATCACACCGCTTATTATCATTGGCGGCGTCATCTCCGGCGTGTTCACCCCGACCGAAGCGGGGATTGTGGCTTGTGTCTACGGGCTCATCTGCGGATTTTTCATCTATCGAACCATCAAGGTGAAGGAACTGCTCAGCATCTTCCGCCGCGCGACCGAATCCTCGGCCATGATCATGATGATCATGGGCATCGCGACCATCTACAGCTACATCTTCGCGGTGGAGAATGTCGGTGACATGATCAGCAATTTCCTGCTTTCAATCTCGACCAACCCAATCATCATCATGTTGATTATCACGGTGATCATGATGATCATCGGCTGCTTCATGGAGACGATCGCCGCCATGGTCGTGCTGTTGCCGGTCATCTATCCGGTGGTCATGGGGCTCGGCGTGGACCCGGTCCAGTTCGGCGTGCTGTTCTGCATCTCGACGGTGCTTGGCGGCGTCACACCACCGGTCGGCGTCTATCTGTTCCTTTCCATGAGTATTGCCGGTGCGAATATCAAGGAGGTTGCGCGCTATATCATTCCGATTGTCATTTTTATCGTCACCACAATGATTCTAATTATTTTCATTCCTGGTGTTGCGACCCTGGTTCCAAATGTGCTGATGCGCTGAACAAACGAATAATAGGAGGGGAAGTCTTATGGTACAAACCACTGGCCGGGCCTTTGGTAGTCCACTCAAATATATCCAGGGACCTGGAGAATTCAACAATCTTCAGAAATACACCTCCATTTATGGTGAAAAGGCATATTTTTTGATCGATGGTTTTCTCCATACCGAGCTGAACGCGCGATTAAAGGAAATTTATGCAGAAACCGGTTCGTGCTATGAAACCGCGAAATTCGGCGGTGAATGCTGCCAAAGCGAGATCGACCGCGTAACCGAAGCCGCGAAGGCCTTCGGGGCTCAGATTTTTGTCGGTGTGGGCGGCGGGAAGACGCTCGATACCGCGAAGTTTGTGGCGAACGGGCTGGAAACGCCGCTCATCATTATGCCGACCGCGGCATCGACCGACGCGCCGGTGAGCGAGCTTGGCATCCTCTACACCGAAAAGGGGGAGCACCGCGCGGCCGTCAAGATGAAGCGCAACTCGGAAATTGTCCTGATGGATACCGAAATCATCCTCAAAGCGCCGAAACGCCTGTTTATAGCGGGTATTGCGGACGCGCTGGCCACCTGGTTTGAAGCGCGGGCAAACGACGCTTCCGATCACGAAAATTATATCGGTACCGGTTATCGACGCTGCAAAGCGGGTATGGCGATTGCGAAGATGGCGTATGACATCCTGATGGCGGACGGTCTCAGGGCGGTACAGGCGCTTGAACGAGGCGCGCTGACCGAAGCGGTCGAAAACGTCATCGAAGCGAACACCCTCCTTTCCGGCCTCGGGTTCCAGAACACCGGCTGTTCGACCGCGCACGGCATCCACTCGGGCCTGACCGAGCTGCCCTGTACCCACAAATATCTGCACGGCGAAAAGGTCGCGTTCGGCATCGTGGTGCAGATGGTGCTGGAGAACACCCCAGCCGAAGAGCTCGACCGGATCATGCGGTTTCTGGTAAAGCTGGGACTGCCGGTGACCCTTGGGCAGATGGACATTGATCCAACGCCGGAAAATGTTTCTGCCGTCGCGCATAAGACCACAAAAGGCAACAGCCTGATCTATTCCGAACCTTTTTTGATCACTGAAGACCTCGTGTATAACGCGATCATCGCGGCGGACGAGATCGGAAGAAGCTATCTTGCGGAAAATTAGATAGAAATCCCACGGCAAAGAGCCGGCTGACTTTCGTCAGCCGGCTCTTTGCCGAAATGCAGCAGTCCTATACGGTGCGATTGACCATCCCTAAAAAGCTGTTTTCCCCGCTAATGAGCGGTATCTTCCCAAGCCACTCGGTCCGGCCGGTTGCGCTGTTTCCAGAGCAGGCAGTTGGAAAGGGCGCTTTTCAGCTGGTCAATGGAAATCGGCTTGGCAAGATGCCCGTCCATCCCAGCCAGCCGCGCCTGTCTGGCGTCTTCGGCAAAAGCGTCGGCTGTCATTGCGACGATCGGGAGTTCGTCGATCCGCTCCAAGCCTGACTCCCGGATCTCGCGGGTAGCATTGTAACCGTTCAGGACCGGCATCTGGATATCCATAAAAACCATATCATAATACAGCGGGGGATGGGAAAAAATCGCATCCACCGCCTGCCTGCCGTTTTCGGCAATTTCAACACTCACTTCCAACAGCCCAAGCATCTCGGCGGCAATCTGCCGGTTGAGTTCATTATCTTCCACCAGCAAGATCCGCAGGCCGGGAAAAGAATCCCTCACCCGATGCTTTTCCGGCGGCGTCATGACGGTTGGAACGTCACATTTTGACAGACAGATTGTAATCTGGAATCGGGAGCCCTTCCCGTACGCACTTTCCACTTGGATGTCGCCGCCCATCATCGCAACAATGCTCTGCACGATCGTCATTCCCAGGCCGGTCCCGGTGATTTTGCTGGTGCGGCTGTCATCAGCCCGGCTAAACGGCTCAAAAATATGCTCCAGATATTCCGGTTTCATCCCAATCCCATTATCCGCTACCGCAAACCGGTAGGTGCCGGCCAGCCGTTCGCCCTTTTTGAGCTCCTCCAGCGAGAAGGAGATCTGCCCATGTTCGCCAGAATATTTTGAAGCGTTTTCAAGGATATTGACCAGCACCTGTTTGAGCCGCCGCGCATCCCCAACCACCCGGGAATGGAGGCCTTCGTCAAGCTTCACTGTCAGTTCCTGCTGTTTTTTTTCGATGGGGATACGGACCAGCTCCACTGTGTCCCGAACCAGGTCGCGAAGGTCAAATTCGGCTTCTTCCAGCCCCACCGCTCCGCTTTCAATCTTGCTGACATCCAGCACTTCGTTGATAAGACCGAGCAGATGTGCGCCGGAGCTTGCGATCTTTTGCAGGTAGTCCCGCAGCTTTTCTTCGCTGCCGAGATGAAGCTGTGCAAGTTCGGTCATCCCCATGATCGCATTCATGGGGGTGCGGATATCATGGCTCATCCTCGAAAGGAAATCGCTTTTGGCCTGGCTGGCTCTTTCCGCTTTCTGCAACGCTTCCTCAAGCAGCACCTTGGTCCGGCGTTCCTTTTCGAGCAGCTCTTCCTGTATCCGGCGTTCGTCGTCGATGTTCCGCGAAAGGGTAATTTCAATCAAATCGTCGGTGTAGGGACTTTCGACCCGGACGACCTGGGTAAAGTTCCAGTGATAAATGCCGTCTGCGCCAAGGTGGGGCACCTTCATTGTCACAATGCGTTTGCCGCCGGAAAAAGCGGCGGTCAAAGCGCCACGCGAAAATTTACCGATGAATTCCGGGCGGTGATCCGGATGGACAGTGGCAAGCTCGGCTTCGATGAGGTCATCGAAGCTGCCCGCGTCGCCGGGCTTTTTGACGGGAAAACGCTCATACTCAAGCATGTGATAGGTGTTTTGGGTCAGGTTTACGGCAATCAGCATCTGATAGGCAATTTTTGCGGCAGTCGCAAGCTGGCTGATTTCCACATTGCGCTGCTGTTCCAGCAGAAATTCATCCTGGACATCACGGAAAACCAGTACACACCAGCATTCCGCGTCTCCGAGCGCTTGAATTTTTGCCGCATGGAAATCCACCATGTGATAGGTTCCGTCTGAAGTCAAACGACGCAGCCTCTTGGATATTTGTTTTTTTCCTTCTCCAAACAGCCGAAGCATCGCCTGTCGGGAAAAATGGTGGTTGAAGGCCTCCAGATCGTCGGGATGCAGCACTTTCTTTGCATATTTGCAGTTTTCCATCTCGAAATTTCCCTGTTCCGGGATGTCTGTCCAGAGGGAATCCTTCTGGCAGTTGACGTAATAATCAGCTGTAAGATTGGCGATAATACACTCGCCAAAAACCGTTACAAGGCTTTTGGCATACATCTGTTCAATTTTTTGCAGACCCTGTTCTTCCTCAAAGTCCAATTTGTGCGGGGAGGCGGTCACGACCACCGCCGGGATCTGCCCATCCCAGAAAATCCGGTTTGCGGTGACGTCGACAGTGGACCGCAGGAGCGGATCATAACAGACAAGCCGGCCGGACTGTTTATCTCCAAGCAGATTAAGCGGACAGTTTGCGCAGACCTCGGGCCAGACTTCGTGGCATTTTGTTCCGAGCGCAGCCTTTCCGCGGCCGGTATCCTGACAGCGCCGATTAAAATACAGCAGCTTGTGAGTCGACTCCTCAATCACATAGACGCTGATATCAGCCAACGCATCCAGCAGATTTTTCAAATTTTCAGCAGACATGGTTTCCGCTCCTCATCCAGTGGGGTATTCTACGCCTGACATCCTTTGGGGTTTGACGCGCAGAAGACGCGCAGAAATAGTGTAATTTTATTATATGCCTGTCGTAGGAAAATAGAAAGCGTTTTGGCAGGTTTTTCCGCTGATATCCGGGACATTTTATAGAAGTTAGGTCACGAAATATATTTTAAATCCTGAATAGGGGATATTTTTATGACAAACGTGAAGACGCGCGCTTTCGGACAGAAAAAGGCATCCCCGCTGAAGTTTTGCGTGGATGCCTTTTCTCCGATTCTGAAAAGAAGCCGCGAAGCGATGCTAGAGTGTGAGACAGGCGATCTGAAGTCTTGTTTCTTATGATTGGCTTATGATGTATACAACATCTAAAAATTTTTCGATCCTACCTATCGGATCGAAAAATTCTGATTTTTGAGAAGCAAGTCGAAGGTGGCGTTTTTGGACTGGATCAGATGGCGGCGCAGCTCTCCGGCGGCGAGCGCCCAGTCCTTTTTCAGACAGGCTTTCGCAATCGCGATATGTTCGCTGACCGTGTTCTCGATACGCTCAGCCTGCTCCTGTCCGGTCATCACCCGAAACCGGAGGTTTTGGGTGTGGATTCCCTCGTAAGTGTTGAGCAGGAACCGGTTCGGCATCGCTCCCACAATGGTGTGATGGAATTCGTCGTCCAGCTCAAAATAACGGTCCGGCGGGGATTCCTGCTGGTTGGAAAATTGAGAATAAAATCCGAGAAAAACCTCGTCGCTCAGCGTGCGGCCATAGGTTTCAAGGGCGTAGGGTTCCACAAGCATGCGTACCTCAAAAATCATATTGACTTCGCTGATCGAAAGGCCGGAAACCATAATCCCTTTCTTTGGAAGGATAACGATGAGGCCTTCCTGTTCCAGGCGGCTGAGCGCGTCCCGGATAGGGGTACGGCTGGCGTTGATTTCCTCGCGTAGCTTTTCCTCGTTGAGCAGGGTATTGGGCGCATATTCGCAGTTGACGATTTTTTCTTTGATAATGTTGTAAGCTTGCAGTTTCAGGCTTTCTTTTTTCATTTCCGATTTCCTTTCCTGAGAAAACGTCGCGTAAAGTCGAAAATATATGTGAAGTATCCCAAACGGGATGATTTAAGGACTCTACCGTTTATTTTAATACATTGCAGAACGATTGTATATTATAAAAAATTCACATAAAATAGGAGTGATCATTGGGCGAAATAAATAAGATTTATAAAAAATATAAAATATCAATTGACATTCAGTGGATCATCCAGTATCTTTTGTTGTATACAATACGTGCTTTGGATCGGGAACGGTCGGAAGTCACATGCAAAAAATCTATAGAAATCTGGAGGAATTTTTGATGAAAGCAATCCGAATCAATGCACCGGGCCAGGTCGAAATCTGCGAAGTGGAAAAGCCTGCCCTCAAAGAAGGCGAAGCGCTGCTGAAACTCCTGTACGGCGGAATCTGCGGCAGCGATTTGGGTACATACCGCGGAACGATGGCGTACGCCTCCTATCCGCTTATCCCGGGTCATGAGTTTTCCGCTGAGATCGTAGAGATCGGCCCGAACGACAAAGGACTCAAACCCGGCATGGTCGTTACCGCGAACCCCTACTTCAACTGTGGCCACTGCTATTCCTGCCAGCGCGGGCTGGTCAACTGCTGCACCGGCAACCAGACGATGGGTGTGCAGCGGGAAGGCGCTTTCGCCGAATACATTGCCATGCCCATTGAGCGCATCTATGACGGCAAGGGGCTGCCTGCGAAAACCCTTGCGCTGATCGAACCATTCTGCATCAGCTACCACGGCGTATCCCGCGCGAATATTCAGCCGGGGGACAAGGCGCTGGTCATCGGTGCTGGCACCATCGGCGTTCTGGCGGCGGTGGCCGCGAAGTCCAAAGGCGCCAAGGTATACCTGGCTGACGTTGCCGAGGGTAAGCTCGCGTATGCCGAGAGCTTTGGGATTGACGGCACCATCCTCAACGACGGGCCAGACGCGCTTGCGAAAGCGGTCAATGAGATCACTGGCGGCAACGGCTTTGATGTCACAATCGAGGCGGTCGGCTTACCATCCACCTTCCAGAACTGCATTGATGCGGTGGCGTTCGGCGGGCGGATGGTCCTCATCGGCGTCGGCAAGAAAAATCTTGACTTCAACTTTACCATGATCCAGAAGAAGGAACTGAACATCTTTGGTTCCCGCAACGCCTACAAGAAAGATTTTCTTGAATTGATCGATTTGGTGAAAAGCGGCAAGGTGGACATCGACCGGATTGTCACCAACACCTATAAATGGACCGATGCCCCCCGGGCTTTTGAGGAGTTCAGCAACAACGCGGGACAGATGCTGAAGGTTGTCTTTGATTTTACCTGATCAGGCCAAACGGCACAGCTTATGATCGAGGAAAGGAGTGATAAGAATGCCAAAGCATGTAAAGATGATGATTTTGGAGGACTGCCCATACTGCAAACAGGCGTTTGAGATGATGGAAGAACTGAAAACGGTCCATCCCGAATACCGGGCGGTTGATATCGAAGTGATTGAAGAGAACCGGGAGCCGGAAAAGATCAAAGGTTATCAGTACTGGTATGTGCCCACCTTTTTTGTGGACGATGTGAAGGTGATGGAGGGAGTTCCTTCGATCGAGCTTGTTGAGAAGATGTTCACCGAAGCACTGGGGTGACAGGCCGTCCGCAGTTTGACCGGAGAGGAGGCTTTTGATGGAACGTTTGGGATGTTTTCTTGCAGGCTATCTGCTCGGCTGCATTTTGACAGCCGAACTGCTCGCCTATTATAAGACCGGAAAAAGCGCCCGGACGATGGGGTCGGGGAACCCTGGAACAGCCAATATGACACGCCTGTTCGGGAAAAGAGCGGGTGCGCTGGTGCTTTGCGGAGACGTTATGAAAACCGCGGCTGCCTGCCTTCTGTGCAGGCTCGCGTTTTTCCCGCAGCTGGGAAGAATCGCGGTTCTTTATGCGGGAATCGGCGCCGCGTGCGGTCACAATTTCCCATTTTGGAATGGGTTTCGCGGCGGCAAAGGAGTTGCGGTGACCTGCACCTTCTTGGTGCTGTATTCCCCCATGTGGGGGACGGCAAGTTGTCTGGCGGGGCTTGGATTGGTGTTTCTGACCGGCTACCTTGCTGTTGGTGCGGCAGCGATCCCAATCGTGTTTCTGCCGTTTGCGGCCTCGCTTTCCGGGTGGGAAGCGGGACTGCTCGTCCTTGCGGCCGCGGGCATGATGGCGGCGCGCAATTTCGGATCTTTCCGGCGGATTGCCGCGGGAAGTGAAAAAAAAGCCGGCTTCCTGCATCGGTTCCGTCGCTGAAAAAGCCCTCCGGGAAGTGCTTCCCGGAGGGCTTTTCTGCATCCAGCTTCATTTTTAAGCATAAAGATAGGATGGAATGTATTTTTCAGAAATGGAGAGGATAATATGGTCATCCATACGGTGGAGCGCGGGGACACGCTCTTTTCGATTGCGCGCCGGTATCAGGTGCCGGTACAGCAGCTCATCCAATATAATGGCCTGCAGAACGCCGACCGCCTGGTGGTGGGACAGACGATCGTGATCCTATATCCAAAAAACCTTTATACGGTGCAGGCGGGGGATTCCCTTTATGGGATCGCGCAGAAATACAAAATCCCACTCAACGAGCTCTACCGCAACAATCCGGGGTTAATTGAACGGGCCTACATCTATCCCGGCCAGCAGTTGGTAATTTCCTTCAGCCAACAAAAGCTTGGAAGTATGGATGTGCTCGGTTATGCATATCCGGACGTCAACCGGCGGCTTTTAAAAAACACGCTTCCGTTTATGAGCTATCTGATGCCGTTTACCTATGAAATTGAGGAGGACGGGGAGCTCTCTGAAATGGAGGATGAGGAGCTCATCGAGATGGCAAAGGAAACAGATGTGGCCCCGCTGATGCACCTTTCCAATCTCCGGGAACCAATTGGGTTTGACAGCGACCTGGCGCATCTGGTGCTGACGAATCGCCGGATTCAGGAACGGCTGATTGAAGAGACGCTTGAAACCATCCAGGAGAAGGGCTATGTTGGGCTGGATATTGATTTTGAAAACCTTTATGCCGCGGATAAAAAGCTTTTTGCGGACTTTGTAGGCCGGATGCGCGGGCAGCTGAACCCGGCCGGATACGAAGTCTTTGCGGCGTTGGCGGCCAAGACTTCCGATGATCAGAAGGGGCTGCTTCTGGAAGGGCACGATTACCAGGCGGTTGGGGAAGCGGCAAACGGTGTTTTGCTGATGACCTATGAATGGGGGTACCGGTATGGCCCGCCGATGGCGGTCGCGCCGGTGGGGAATGTCCGGGAGGGGCTTGATTACGCGGTCACGCGCATCCAGCCGGAAAAGATTTTCATGGGCATCCCGAATTACGGTTACGACTGGCCGCTTCCATATGTGCAGGGCGTGACTGCTGCGAAGTCGATATCAAACGTCCGGGCTGTACAGATTGCCGCGGAATACGGCGTGCAGATCGAGTACAGCAGTACCGCGCAGGCGCCCCATTTCCGTTATCAGGATGGATCGGCCGAGCACGAGGTCTGGTTCGAAGATGCCAAAAGCATCCGTACAAAACTGGAACTGGTGGCTGAATACGGTCTGCGCGGAGCGGGCTACTGGAACCTGATGCGTCCATTCCCGGAAAACTGGAGCGTTCTGAACGCGCTATACAGGATCGAACAGCCTGGTTTTTAAGCAGCGTGGATTTTCACTTTTCATGGAAGGTTGCAGGCGGACAAAAAAGTGCTATAATAAGCGCGGGCAATTTGAAAAAATGCCAAATTGCGTCCGCCTTGGGCGGGACTGAAGCGGTTGCGGCCGTGTGCTGTGCTTTAATATCACAAAACGCTTCGCGCTGGTGATATAATATAGTACGTTGCTGCTTACGAAAACCTGTCTGTGAAAGGAGATCTTCTCTTTTGAAAATAATTGATGCACACCTTCATTTTTGCAGGGCGGAATATTTCGACGGCATCGCTGCCGCCGCCGGGCATGAAAATACGGCGGAACATCTGAGCGAACAGTATGGAAAACTGGGGATCGTTCATGGTGTTGTGATGGGGAACCGCGGCTTGTCTGCACAGGGGGATTATCCGCCATTTCTCAGCTACTGTGTCGGTTTGGATGAAGAGCGTCTGCGGGAGGAAAGCTACCAGCAGACCGTGGAACAGGTGCAACTGCATCTGCAGCGGAAAAACTGTGTGGGGATCAAATTGTATCCGGGTTACAACAGCACTTATGTGACCGATCAGATTTATGCCCCCTTTTATGAGCTTGCCGCGCGCTATCAAAAACCGGTGGCAATCCACACGGGCGCGACCGCCGGGAAAGGCGCGCTGCTCAAATATAGTCATCCGCTGACACTGGACGAATTGGCGGTGCGGTATCCGCAGGTGCAGTTTGTCATGTGCCATTTTGGGAATCCATGGCTGGTGGATGCGGCGGCGGTGCTCGAGAAAAACGATAACGTTGCGGTTGACCTGTCCGGACTATTGGAGGGTCGGGTCAACCCCTGCGCCTTTTTTGCGGAAAACGGCGGCTATGTCGAACAGCTGCGGATCTGGATGAAATATGCGGACTGCTACGACCGGGTCATGTTCGGCACCGATTGGCCGCTTGTGAACCTCAAGGAATATATTGCTTTTATCGGGCGCCTGGTGCCGGAACGATTCCAGGAAGATATCTTTTTTGGCAACGCCAACCGGATCTATCAGCTCGGCTTATGAATCCTGCGAAGGCCTCCGTCTGTTTTGGGACGGAGGTCTTTTGATTACAATTTGTATAAAATATAAGGACTATTGTATCGATTTGCTTAGGTACAAAAAGAAGATTTTTGCCGATAAATTCCTGTATCATCATAATCAAGGGGGTATTTATTATGGAGATCGGCAAGATCGTTGGTAAAAAAATCAAAAAGTATAGGGAACGGACAGGCAAAACGCAGCTGCATTTTGCCCTCGACACCTATATGAGCCCCTCCTATATCAGTCGGTTTGAACGTGGGATTGTAACAAACCCTACGAAGGCGACGCTGGAACACATCGCGAAATCTCTGGGCACGACGTTGGAGGAGCTGATCCATGAAGAGGAAGAACAGCATGCAGGGACGAAGGGGGAAGCGCGGCAGGAAGACTACCGGCCATTATCTTATGACGACTACCTGAAATTCCAGGAGCAGTATCGCAAAATGCCGGCGGGAAGGCAGCGACAGCTCAGGATTATCCTTAACGCGCTCTTTATGGACATCCAGTAAGCAATGGAGAAAAGATTTATGGCGTGCGCAAAATTTAGATTGCGCACACCATAAAATCCGCCTTGCCTGTTTTATCACACAGCAGAACGATGTTTTAAGGGATTGGGGCAAAATGCCGTTGCCCGCCCGTTTGATTGCGAAGCAGTATCATTCGTCATTTTTAGTCTTGCGACTACCACAAATCTCCCATTTTCACTGTAAAAGTTGCAGGTGGTAAGAGTGATTAATTCATCCCCATATGATGCGGTTACTCCGGTGTCATACAGCGATAATTCTTTACAGGTATCTACGAATGTATAAAATTCTTCTTCGTTTTCAGCATCGGTAAAATTATAAAATGCAAAGTGGCCGTTTCCCGCATCCGCCGTCACATGAAAAACCGCCACGATATCATATTTGCCTGTTTCGTACAGGGTGTCAAATTGGATGACGGGGTGCTCCCGCCAAAAAGATTGTTCCTGATAGGAGAGGAGGGGCGTGAACATGGTGTCCCCGCTTTTCATGTTGTGGCCGTACAAGAGCAGATTGTCACTGCGGGGATCCAATGTGCAGTCGTATCCGATAAAAGGCGTTCCGGCTATGGAATCATTTTTGTAGAAGTCTTTTCTAAGGTAATATTCCACATCATCGGGGGTATACATCACCGGGTAGCTCAGATTTGTTCCTTCGATTTTAATCCAGCCGGCCATATCCGGATTTTGTTCATGCAGCTTTGCATATTGCGGGAGAACCCGCGGTCCAGCCATATCTTCTTGTATTTCTGCCGGTGGATCGCTCGGCGCTTTTTCATGAGAAGCGGTCGCCTGAACCTGATCCCGAAGCTGCTCAAACGCAGCTTTATCTTTCTCATTCTTGAGAACAATACCGACCCAACATGCAGTGGAGATCAAGAATACTGCAGCCAAAGCTCCGCTTATCATCTGTTTTTTCGTCATTTCATCCCTCCGGCTCAATACGGTATCTTTGGCAGATGGAATACCCAAAGAGACAGAAAGAATTTTCTTTCTGTCTCTTTGGCTTAATATTGTTCCGCTTACCGGCAGCGTTTCTTTCTGTTTATCCAAACCAGCCCTGCTCCTGAGAGAACGCTCACCGCCAGCCAAAGGCCGGACATGGAGGAAGCGCCCGTATCCGGCAGGGGTTTTGGATTCGGTGCGGTGCCCGGGCCGGCTGGCGTTCCGGGTTTTGCCGGATCAGCCGGACGGTTGGGATCAAGCGGGAAAGTCGTGCCCTGCGTCCATTTGGCATAGACCGTTTTATCCCGGTCCATATACACAGAGGAGATTTTTTGGGTCAACGCCTGATCTGCATACCAGCCTTCAAAGGTGTAGCTATCCTTTGTGGGGCGTTGTGTCAGCCGTACGGTCGTATATTCCGTCACCCTTCTGCTGGAAATAGGGGATCCGCCATTGGTCCGGAAGGTCAGAGTATAGTAGGTGTCGTCGTCACCGCCGCCGCCACTGTTTCCACCGCCACCGTTTCCACCGTTGCTGCTTCCGCCGCCACCGCTGTTGGATTCCCATTGGGCGAACAGGGCTACATCCTTCGCCGGCATCGTAAAGGTAGAACCGACTGTGTAGTCGTTGCCTTCGCCGTCCTTCCAGCCGGTGAATGTCATACCCTCCCTGGTAAAGGTGTTGGAAAGAACGGTTACGATTGCGTTCGCCTTATACTTGGTAGGTTTCGCCGGGACTGTGCCGCTGCCGCCGTTGGCGTCATAGGAGACCGTGTATTTGGGGGCATACGCTTCATAATAAACCTTAAACACGCTGCCGGCGGGCATCGGAGTGGTTAATTCCAGGCTGAGCACATTGTTTGCGTTCGCTTGGTCAAAGGAAAATTGGCTGCCATTGTAGGTGACAACCTCTTCGGGGATTATGGTATGGGCTCCCAGCGGCCCGGAGAAGGTCTTTGTCTCCGTGGGAAGTGCAGCGTAGCTTCCATCCGACGACTGGTAATAATACTCCACCTGATATTTGACGCCCTGTGCCAATTCCAAAACCGGAACAACAGGGCTCTGCTGTTCGGCGTCTGTTTCCGTATAGACCGCGGTGAAGTCTCCCTTTGTGCGGACATCAAATTTTTGCAGATCCGCTGGGGAAACATCTGCGAGATAGGTTTCAACCAGGTTTCTCCCGACCTGTTCCGCTGTTTTATCGGCGTCTTTAGAGGTTGAGTAAAGGGTGACCGGCAATCTGCCCGCAAAGGTAAAATCTCCGGCCTTGCTGATGGTGGTTTTATATTGTAGACCATATTTATAGTGATAATAATCGACCAGGGCGATGTCGTCGTCCTCGCCCCATACCGGCGCGCCGGACAAGTTTAAAATCCAATACTGATAAATGCCGTTACCGGCTTCGGTTGCGGTATTGCCGGAGATCGTTCCGCCGGCGATATGAACCGTTTGCTCGTTGCCGATTCCGCCGCCGGTCTCGGCAGTGTTGCCGCGGATTTCTCCGCCAGTGAGATTGAGCGTGCCGCTTTCTGAAGAGCTGCTATGTCCTTGATTGGCAATACCGCCGCCGCAGTACGCTTTGTTGCCGCTGATCACTCCGCCTTCGACATTGAGCGTGCCGCAGTTATAAATACCGCCGCCGCCGCGCATAGCGCTTGTCTGATCATTTGCGCCGGCAGTATTGTTGATGATCTTCGCGTCGCCGGTGATCGTCAAGATGGCCTCTCCAGTGTAACCGTCCGTGGGGGTAAATCCGCCGCCGCTGGAACAGGAAATTCCGCCGCCGCAGGTGGACGCTTCGTTAGAAGAAATTGTTCCGCCCGAGATCACTCCCGTTGCGTTACGGATGGCAACGCCGCCGCCGTAGCAATCTCCCGATCCGTTTTCTACCTTGTTCTTCGTAATAGTACCGCCAGTCATTTCAAAGGCGGCTCCATCACAAATATAAACCCCGCCACCGGCGCCTACGGGACCGTCTCCGTCATTGGCGGTATTTCCCTGGATCAATGCATTGCCGGATAATTGCAAGGAGCCCTTTTCACCATCGACATAGACTCCGCCGCCTTTTTCATTATTTTGCGGATTATTGTTATCGATAATTTTTCCGCCGCTCATCTTGAATATTCCGTTTCTAACAGCAACTCCGCCGCCCTGTTCTGCGGAACTATTTGAAACTTCTCCGCCATTCATCACAAATGAACCGTCTTCAGCAACATAAATTCCTCCGCCATAGCAGATGTCGGAGCTTGTATCATAGAACCCCCGGGTTACTGCCGAGCCGTCTTCCATGACAAGGGTTCCTTCAACATAGACCAGCTGGCCATATGTATTTTCTCCGTCGATGGTCAGGGTATTTGTGCCGGAACCCGCCAGGGTGAGCGTCGCACCGCTGGCAACGGTGATCATCTTGTGACCCTTGCTGATCAGACAGCTGTCCTCTCCGTCAGCAGGCATTAAGGCGACCTGTTTTCCGGCAGGGATGGAAATGGGGCTCATTTCAATGGTTCCTTTTACACGAATTACAACATTTGTCTCGCTGTTTCCCAGGATGTCCTTCATTTCAGCCTCTGACGAAACCAAATGTTCTGCTCCGTTGTTGCCGCCGATAGGGTTAATTAGTGCAGCAGGTATACCTGCTGCACTGCACACATGTGTGCAGTCGGCGCCCTCTGCGGGCGCCACATATCCGCAGTTTTCGTCGTGAACGTGGTTGCAGGGCGTGCCCTCCCCGGGGATATATCCGCAGGCGGCGTCGTGCTCGTGGGGACAGGCGAGCTCTTTCGCGATACAGCCGTTTTCCTCGGTGCATTCATGGGCGCACTCTGTGGGTTCCGGGGCCGCTCCTTCGTCATTGAGGACAGAGATTGCTTCCTCTTCGTCCTCGGGAGCGGACGGGGTTTCCACGCCTTCCTCTACGGGGTGGGACAGGGTTTCTCCCGCTGCATCGCCTTCCACCGGGGTTTCTGCTGCTTCCGCGTCCCCCGAAGCAGTATCCATAGGTGCTTCCATTTCACCTTCATTGCCGGGCGCTGTGTCTGCAGACGCTTGCGTATCTACCGAATCCAGAACGGGATAGCATGCGTCTGTGTGTTCATGGACACAATTGGTCACCGGCTGATAGCATTCCTCAGTATGTTCATGGCTGCACGGGATACTCTGCGCGCCTTCTGTAAACCCGCAGGCGTCATCATGTATATGGAAGCAGGGTACGCCCTCCACAGAGGCGATGTAGCCACAGTTTTCATCGTGGATATGCCCGCAAAGCTCGCAGGCAGCTTGCGGGATTTCTTTTTCGTTTTCTTCTGTTTCGGCAGCCAATGCTACGGAGTTAAACACCGTGGCTACCATCACTGCCGCCAGCAAAAGAGACAACAGTTTTCGTTTCATGATCAGATAGCTCCTTTTGATTTATTGTTAAACGAATTAAAAATATCCGTTTTTCATCCATAAATTAGATAATCTTCTGTTTTAGTGGTTGTCCACCACCATATGCCAGTCGATCTTTTGGGTGGCGGCAAGAAAGCTGTATTTAATTCGCGGAGAAAATACGCCGCATTCGTCCCGCATAATCATGTTTACAGCCTCCTCATGGGAATAACGCGAATTGTATACCCGATCATTGGTCAATGCGTCGTAGCAATCCACAATACCCACCACCTGAGCGCACAAGGGGATCTCCTCACCGGCCAGCCCGTCCGGATAACCGCGTCCGTCGTACCGCTCATGATGAAATCGGCAGATGTTGTAAACAAATACAGACCATTCCGGATTGTCCGTCAAGGTGGGAATCTTTTGTGCCAATTCAGCTCCTTGGGTAGTATGGGCCTGCATCAGCTTTCGCTCCTCCGGAGTTAAGGCTCCGGGCTTTGCCAAGATATCCCTGGGGATGGTCAGCTTGCCGATATCATGCAGCGCCGCCAGCCTGGAGATTGCACAGATTTCCTCTACAGGCAGCGCGGCGTCGGGATACAACTCTCTCATCGCCCACAACAGCTTTCCGGTTCGATGCACCACTCCGCGGCTGTGGCCCTTGCCCTCTGGCGAAATATTATCCAGCACAAACTGAAACATGGCAATGAGATCCCAATAGCTGTGTTGAAGCTCCTGCCGTTTTTGGATCACCGCCTCGTCCAGAGCGTTCAGTTCAAACTGGACTGTGGCGGCATTGTTAATGGTCAGCATCAAAGTTTGCGCTCCGCTTACCCAGCCGCGAAAAAGGATCATTTCCATCCAGAGGTAACCGTTACTCGTTTTAAAGCGGTAATAGATACGTTCTTTGGTGTAAGATTCATCTTGAGATCGAACTTCGGCGCCTTTCTTCATAAAGGCTTCCACCCCTTTCCTGTCATCGGGATGGATAAAGCCCGTAGTGTACTCCACAATGAGCTGCGAGTAACGCCCGCTGGAAGGGAGAATCTGACTGATGCCGTCATCGTGTATGTACTGGGTAAAATAGGTGTCCGCCTGAACATCCACCATTATATTCATTAAATGAGTTCGGATCTTGCAGCCCTGTGAGTCCATCAGCGCAGCAATGGTAGTTCCGCCGAACCGGTCTTCAATCTCCCATTGGGCTTGCTCATACGCCCGGCGCAGGTAGTCCGGCATGTCAGAAGATGCACTGCCTGGTTCTGACGTTAAAAATAGGTCTGCTTTCATACTTTTTTCCGTACAGCTGAGAATTTCCAGCATCGTAATGCTTTCAGGCGGCTTGGCCAGACGGTACCCCCCATGGCTGCCCTTGACAGCATCAATCAGGCCGGCCTGCTTCAGCAGCCTGATTACTTTGGGCACGTAGCTTGGGGGAATCCCCAGGCTTGTAGACAGCTGGACAGTGTTACAAATCTGTCCTTCCGCAGCCAGATAATACACAAGGCTCATTGCGTAATTTGTGGTTTTGGCAAACTGCATTTGTACCCTCCAATTCTATTTTTAAGCAAACGATATTCTCCAAGGGTCGTTAAAATTGGACAACCAATATTTTTAAAATGGCATTCACTTTACACCACCTTTTCTGAATTCGGACAAAAAAGGGACAAGTTCACTGCAAATAAAAAACGGTTCCCGCATCGCTGCTTTTACCGCGTTTCCTTACAGGCATAATTTATGTCATTTTTAATATGCCTATTGTGCAGCAAATCAAGGCCTCTTTTTAATCCTTGCAATAATTCCTGCATAATATATCATTTTATGGATGTTTTTGCGGATACTCAAGAGGGTATGACTTTTTGGCATTGCCAATTTTGTCATAAATATTGCCATTTTGGCTTGAGATGGAATTTAGAATCTGATATACTGTTCATATGAGGTGAGAACATGACTTTTAGTAAAAAATTATCAGCACTGCTTGCCTTGACTATGACAAAGAATTCAGATCTTGCAAGAGCCATTCATATAGACCAGTCACAGATCAGCCGCATGAAAACCGGTGCCAGGGAACAGCCGCGTAAACCGCAGCTCTGCCGCTTGATGGCAGACTATTTTGCAAAATGCTGCAGCGATGAATACCGCCTGTCCGCCCTTGCCGATTTGACAGGGAACTTTCGGATTCAGGCGGATATCACCGAGCGCCATTTATCGAATATTCTGTTTGAGTGGTTAAGTACCAAAGATGAAGACCGGCCCAAAACCAGGGCGGAACATTTTTTATACAATATTAGCCAATACAAAGCAGATAAATCGAAGGATTATATTTTCGAAGCGAAAAACTGGCATCCGCAGGAAAATGATTTTGCCATCTATTATGGCAATGAGGGAAAACGCCAGGCGATCGCGGACTTTGCCCGGCTGCTGTTTGATTCCGGAAAACCCTACCATATACTGATTGCATCCGATGAATGTCAGGACTGGATATGTGAAGACGCCAGATTTGAGGAGGAAGCTTCTCGGATATTGCGTTCCTCTGTACAGTCCGGATGTACTTTCACGCATATTGTCGCGCCCACCGCCAATATTGACGAAGCTCTCATAATAATACAAAGATGGCTTCCCGCGTATGTTGCCGGTGCAATCCGCGCGTATTATTATCCTTGGCTAAGGGACAAGCTGTTTCGCCGTACCATGCTCGTTGTGCCTGGTTTGGGCGCGCTCTATTCCGAATCAATCGGCGATACAGTACCAAGCCGTATGACAACGCTCACCACGGTTCCGGAAGTAGTAGATGCCTATGCGCAAAAATTCGACGATTATTTGGCGCTCTGTAAGCCAATGATGGAAATTTTTACAGAAGGAACCATCGACAAACTGTATCCTTACATTTCGTCGATTACAGACGATTTCGCAGACAGACTCCACAAATTTGCCTCTCTGTCCACATATATGCTTCCTGCTGAAATCATGGAGAATATATGCAGGCAAGAGGGCACAAAAATGGCGGAACAGTGCTATGGGCTTCATTTGCTCAGCATTGAAGCAATGGAAAAAACGTTAAAAAACCATAGAATAGAGAATATGATCTGCCTTGCATTACCCGAAGCGGTGAGAAATGGAGAGGTTCCAATCCCAAACACGTTGCTTTTTAGCAAACCGTACTTTTATACAGTGGACGAATATAAAGCGCATCTGCAAAATATTATAGATAAATTGGAATCTACGGAAATGTACAATGTGATTATCACAGATAAAGCGGCGGAAAATTCGCTGATTATGTTTGTTCAGGGCAACGGGCGGGCGATGCTTATCAGAGCAGAGAACCCCTTTACGGTGGTCAACGTTATTGAGGCGCGGTTGGCCTCTGCATTCTGTGATTATTTAAGGCTAATGGCCGATGAGGAACGGCACAAATGCAGCCGGCAGAGAACCATCGCGTGTTTAAAAGAGTATATTGCGCATTTGTAGTAAACTAAGCATGAGGGATTGGGCTGCGGGAATACGGGAAAGGTTTTTCTGGATGCGACCGGTCCATCCTCGCCGGGGTTTTACCATAAATATCAAAAAAGAAAGAATTTTCAAATAACTAAAGACATTTCTGCCGGAATCTGCTAAAATTGGTCTATACGGAATCCATCGAGAATTAGGAAGGTGCAGGATATGTTTTTTAATCGGAAAGATACAAAGACTGTAAATGCGGCGTTACCGGCAGCCTATTTTGAGAGTCCGAACCGTCCGCTTTGCTTGGAAAAGATGGAAGAAGCGATACGCGGCGAAGGGAAAAAGAAAAAGGGCGCGATCATAAAACTTTATATTGAAAATTTTAAATTGTTCAATGATACCTTCGGTTATGATTATGGTGGACTTCTGTTGGAGGAAATTGCCCGTTTCATGGCGGGGGCGCTCAATGCCGACGTCTACCGGTATGCAGGCGTAGAGTTCATTTCCATTATGGAAGGAGCGAGCTTCACCCAGGCTTCGGAGGCGGTGGAGCGGGTCTTGGAGCGCTTTGAAAGCACCTGGCGGATCAACGACCTTGACTGCATGTGCGCAGTCGATATGGGCGTCGTGCTCTATCCGGAGCGCGCGCAGTCCGCTGAGGAAGCCGCCAAACATCTCGACCTCGCGGTCAGCGAATCGGCGAGCAAGGGACAAAATCAGTACACCTTTTATAATCAGGAGCTGGAGGACAAGATCTGCCGCAAGCAGATCATCGCCCAGAATATTAAAAATGCAATCAAAAGCGGAGAAGGCATCGAGGTGCGCTACCGCCCGACTTTTAACCTCGAACGCCAGCAGTTCACCCGCGCGGAAGGATATCTTCGGCTGTTTTCTCCGGAATTGGGCGTGCTGAGCGCGCAGGAGTTTTTGCCTGTCGCGGAGGAACTGGGCCTCATCTGCGCGGTCAATGAGTTTGAACTGCGGCGTGCCTGCAAGCTGATCAAAGAGCTGCTTGCGGAGAAAAAGGATTTTGAAACGATTGCCGTGCTGATTTCCCCGATCATGTTTCTGCAGGAACATTTTCCGGACGATGTGCGCGCAATGCTCAAGGAATATGATATCCCGGCCAACAAGCTGGCGTTTGAAATTACAGAAAGCGTGCTGATCGATTCGTTCGCGCGGGTGAACATTGTCATGCAGGAACTGTCCGACATGGAGATTGAATTCGTGCTCAACGAATTCGGCACCGGCTATTCGGGCATCAACAACATCCTCTCGCTGCCGATTGACGTGCTCAAACTCGAGCGGCTGTTCGTCTGGCAGCTGGAGGAGAATCCGCGCAGCGGCTACATCATCCAGGGACTCATCCAAATTGCCCATAACCTGGGCCTCAAACTGATCGCCGAAGGCGTGGAAACCGAAAATCAGATCCAGAGGCTGGCGGAGTACGGCTGCCGTTACGAGCAGGGCTTTTACTACTCGCCTACGGTGGATGTATTGGGTCTAAAGGAACTGTTGAATCCGATTCAGGAATAGATCGCTGTAATTGTCAAAGCCCGGGCAGAGTCGCTGCCCGGGCTTTTTTGTGTGGCTGTATTCCACAGCATAAACGAGTATTTTTCAGGAAACTGGAGACAATTTAGGATGGATTCCCAAAAATCGCGGAATATGCGGAAAAACAGCAAAAAGCCGCGAAAACAAGCTTGACTTTTTACGGTCTTATGCTATATTGGGTATTGCAGTTTTTGCGGCTGTATGCGTAGTAAGGGGGATGCATCGATGGGAGAACACAACATTGTAAGCCTGCGGGATATTTCGGTGGATTTTGATGGGGAACCGATCCTGGTCGGGCTTGACCTTGAAATTCACGATAAAGAATTCGTTACCCTTTTGGGGCCGTCCGGCTGCGGCAAGACCACCACCCTGCGCACGATCGGCGGTTTTGTCATCCCCAAAAGCGGTGACGTTTTTTTTGACGGCGTGCGCATCAACGACCTGCCGCCCCACAAACGGCAGGTGAACACCGTATTCCAGCGTTACGCGCTGTTTCCGCATCTGAACGTCTTTGAAAATGTCGAATTTGGGCTCAAGCTCAAAAAGATCCCGGAGAATGAACGCCGCGCCCGCGTGCGGGAGATGCTCGACCTTGTGAACCTCTCCGGGTTTGACCGCCGCAATATCGACCAGCTTTCAGGCGGGCAGCAGCAGCGGATCGCGATTGCACGCGCGCTGGTGAACCATCCGCGCGTCCTGCTCCTTGACGAGCCGCTGGGTGCCTTGGATCTCAAACTGCGCAAAGAGATGCAGATCGAGCTCAAACGGATGCAGCAGGCGCTCGAAATTACCTTCATCTATGTCACCCACGACCAGGAGGAGGCCCTCACCATGTCAGACACGGTCGTGGTCATGAAGGACGGCGACATCTTGCAGGTCGGCACGCCGCAGGATATCTACAATGAACCAAAAAACGCCTTTGTGGCGGATTTCATTGGGGAGAGCAACATCCTGGACGGCGTGATGCACCGGGACCGTCTGGTGGAGTTCGCGGGCAAGCAGTTCGACTGCGTCGATGTCGGCTTCGGCACCCTCGAACGGGTGGACGTTGTCATCCGGCCGGAGGACATCCGCATCATCGACCCCAAGGAGGCGCCGGTGACTGGCGTGGTGGAGTCGGTGATTTTCAAGGGCGTACATTATGAAATGATCGTCGACGCGCACGGCTACAAATGGATGATCCATTCCACCCGAGCCGAAGAACCCGGCGCTTTCATCGGCATGACGGTCGATCCGTTCGATATCCATATCATGCACAAGATGGAGGCGGAATGATGAGGTCGAAGGCAACCGCGTTTCCCTATCTCATCTGGATGGTCATTTTCATCGTCGCGCCGCTCCTGCTGGTGGCGTATTATGCGGTGACCACGCCGGAAGGGGAATTTACGATTGATTACATCTCCCAGGTCGGGGAATATACGCCGGTGCTGGTGCGTTCGGTCTGGCTGGCCGCCGTTGCGACGGTCCTCTGCCTGCTGATCGCCTATCCGCTCGCGTTCATCATCTCCCGCCGCAGTGGAAACGGGCAGCGCACGATGATTATGCTGGTGATGCTGCCGATGTGGATGAATTTTCTGCTGCGCACCTATGCCTGGATGACCATTCTCGAAAAGAACGGCCTCATCAACCGGTTCCTGGCGAACTTCGGGATCGGGCCGCTCGAAATGATCAATACACAGGGCGCGGTCGTGCTCGGCATGGTGTATAACTACCTGCCGTTCATGATCCTGCCGCTCTATTCGATCATGACCAAGATCCCCCAGAACGTCATAGAGGCGGCTCAGGACCTTGGCTGCAGCAGCTTTCAGGTGCTGGGCAAGGTGCTTTTGCCGCTGACCGTACCGGGCATCTCGACCGGGGTCATCATGGTGTTCGTGCCGTCGGTCTCCACCTTTATCATATCCCGGATGCTCGGCGGCGGCGGGAACCTCTTAATCGGCGATCTCATCGATCTGCAGTTTCTCGGCAACGCCTACAACCCGAACCTTGGCGCGGCGATTTCGCTCGTGCTGATGGTGCTGATCCTGCTGTGCATGAGCATCACTAACCAGTTTGGCGATGAGGAAAAGGAGGGCGTGATCTGATGAAATGGCTCTCCAAATCCTATGTCGGCGTGGTGATGGCGTTTCTTTACGCGCCGATCGCGGTGCTGATCGTCTTTTCCTTTAACCAGTCGAAATCCCGCGGCGCGTGGACCGGTTTCACCTTCGCATGGTATCAAAAGCTCTTCACCAATGAGGTGATTCTGCAGTCGCTCATGAACACGCTTGTCATCGCGGTCGTCTCGTCGATCGTCGCGACCGTGCTTGGGACGCTGGCCGCCATCGGCATTTCAAATATGAAGCGGCTGACCCGTGGGATCGTCATGAACATCACCTACATGCCGGTGGTCAATCCGGAGATCGTCACCGGCGTTTCGCTGATGCTGCTGTTCGTCTGGGTGAAGTCGGTCGGAATCCATATCGAGTTTGGCTTCCTCACCCTGATCCTGGCGCATATCACCTTCAATGTCCCGTATGTGATTTTGAACGTCCTGCCAAAGCTGCGCCAGATGGACGTATTCGTCTACGAAGCGGCACAGGATCTCGGCTGCAGTCCGGCGCAGGCCTTCTTCAAGGTTGTGATCCCGGAGATCCTGCCGGGCATCCTCTCCGGCTTTTTGATGGCGTTTACCTATTCACTCGACGATTTCATCATCAGCTACTTTGTCGCGGGCGCGACCTCCCAGACGCTGCCGATCACCATCTTTTCGATGACCCGGCGCAAGGTGAGCCCGGAGATCAACGCCC
The DNA here is from genome assembly GCF_003465835.1 of Anaerotruncus sp. AF02-27. Taxonomy (NCBI): domain Bacteria; kingdom Bacillati; phylum Bacillota; class Clostridia; order Eubacteriales; family Oscillospiraceae; genus Anaerotruncus; species Anaerotruncus sp. AF02-27. Next base: position 106,973 of record NZ_QSBX01000006.1, read on the forward strand.
TGTCCGCGATCATCTTCGCGGTGGTGCTGACCGTGCTGCTCATCGTCAATGCGCATGACGCGCGCCGCGAGCGGGAAAACCGCCAGAAAGCGAGGGCGCGTGCATGAAAAAGCTGTTTTTGCTTTCTTTGACCGTGGCTTTTGCGGTATTGCTGGCAGTCCCGGCAAGCGCAGCAGTCGAAGTGGTCGATCCCGGTTATTATGCCCGGTTTCGTGGGAAGGGAAAATCGATCAATGTCCACAACTGGGGCGAATACATTGCCGACGGTTCGGACGGCGGGATGGATGTCATTGCGGAGTTTGAGAAGCTGACCGGCATCAAGGTCAATTACACCACCTTCTCGACCAACGAGGAGGTGTATGCCCGCCTGCGGGGCGGTAGTGCGAATTATGATGTCATCATCCCGAGCGACTATATGATCGCGCGGATGATCCGGGAGGGGATGCTCGAAAAGCTCGACCTTTCAAACATTCCGAACGCGGCGTTCATTTCGGAGGAGTTCCGGCATAACGCCTTCGATCCAACCGCGGAATATTCGGTTCCGTACACCTGGGGAACGGTTGGCGTCATCTACAACACCCAGATGGTTGACGAGGCGGATCTCGGCAGCTGGGATTTGCTCTGGAACGAAAAATACATGGGCAACATTCTGATGTTTTCCAATCCTCGGGATGCTTTTGGCATCTCGCTCAAACGACTCGGCTATACGATCAACCCGGAAAATGAAGAACAGCTTTCTGAATCGCTCGCGGAGCTGAAAAAGCAGAAGATGCTTGTCCAGGCGTATGTCATGGACGAAATTTTCGACAAAATGATCGGCGGGGAAGCCGCGATCGCGCCCTACTATGCGGGCGATGCGCTCACGATGATGGCGGACAACCCGGATCTTGGCTACTTTGCGCCGTCAGAGGGGACTAACCTCTTTGTCGACGCGACCGTCATCCCCAAAGGCAGCCGGGAGAAGGAATGTGCTGAGATGTTCATCAACTTCCTGCAGGAGCCAAAGGTTGGCGCGGCGAATATTGGATATATCGGCTATTCCTCCCCGAACGACGCAGTGCTGGCCGAACTGCCGGTCGAAGTGATCGAAAATCCGGTCGCGTATCCGCCGCGGGAGGTTCTCGCAAAAACCGACTTCTGGAAGGATCTGCCGCCTGAACTTAATAAGGCCGTTGACGCGGCGTGGACTGAACTTCTTTCCTCGGATGAGCAGTACAGCAAATGGCTGATCCCGATGATGATGGCTGCCGGTATCGCAGCTTCGGTCACGATTAACCTGGCGCGCGCTTATCGCCGCCGCCGCGACCGGGAATATACCGACAGCTTCCCGAAAAAACGAATGTAAAGGATATTGTCATTAGGAAGAACTGGGGCCGGGATGCAAAGCATCCCGGCCCCAGTTGGATTACATCCTTTGTGGATTAGCAACCGCAGCCGCAACCGCAGCCGTTGTTGTAGCATCCGCAGTCGTTCGCGGTGTTGCCGCAATCGCATCCGCATCCACAGTTGTTGTTGCAGCCGCAGCCACAGCCACTGTTGGCAACCGAGCCGCCCCAGCCAAAGCCATTGCCGCCCCAACCAAAGATGATGATGATGAGGATGATGATCCAGAAGTAGTTTCCGCCAAAGTTATTGCATCCCATGAAAAGTAACCTCCTAATTGTGATTTCAACTCATACTATGTTGTACGGCACGGTTCGGTTACAGAGCAAAATACTTTTTGACGAATATCGAAAGCCCGCTCTGACCATATTACAGATGGAAGCCGCATAAAGATTATGTGGTTGGATTCTCTGTTTCTCAACAAGTTCATTTGAGGTGGTTATTTGTTTAAATTCAACGGTTTTACGCCGAAGGCGAACGCCGCGATCAACTGCGCGATCGAGGAAGCGTCCGCGCTGGGGCATACCTATATCGGGAGTGAACACCTGCTGCTGGGCCTACTGCTGGAGGGCAGCGGCGTGGCTTTCACTGTCCTGCAGAAAGCGGGCGTCACGGTTGAAAAGGTGCGGGAAATGCTCATCAAAACGGTGGGCCGCGGCATCCAGTCGGTTTTGAACCCGTCGGATATCACTCCGCGCTGCAAGCGGATTTTGGAGCTTTCGCTCATGCAGACGCGCATGAGCGGCATTCCGCTCGCGGGTACGGAACACATCCTTGTAAACCTGCTCAAAGAGAACGAAAGCTACGGGGTACGCTTTTTACGCCAGCTGCTGGTTGACCCGGAACAGGTGCAGAAGCAGCTTTCCGACATGACCTGCAGCATGGGCCCGGCGGATCTGCCGGGCGGCGTGAAAAAAGTTTCCCCGTCGCGCACCAAAACGGCGGCCCGCACGCCGCTCATTGATAAATATAGCCGGGACCTTACCGAACTGGCGCGGCAGGGCAAGCTCGACCCGGTGATCGGAAGGGAAAAAGAGGTGGAACGGGTTTTGCAGATCCTGACCCGCCGGACCAAAAATAACCCCTGTCTGATTGGCGAGGCCGGGGTTGGAAAGACTGCGATTGCGGAAGGGATCGCGCGGCGGATTGTCGATATGGATGTCCCGCAGCAGCTCAAGGATAAACGCTTCGTTGCGCTCGACCTGACCGGTATGGTCGCCGGGACAAAGTATCGCGGCGACTTTGAAGAACGGATCAAGAACACGATTGAGGAGGTGGTTGCCGCCGGGAATATCATCATGTTTATTGACGAACTGCACACGATCATCGGGACAGGAGCGGCCGAAGGCGCTGTCGACGCGGCCAACATCCTGAAACCCCAGCTTGCGCGTGGGGAATTTCAGCTGGTGGGCGCAACGACAATCGACGAATACCGCAAGTTCATCGAAAAGGATAGCGCTTTGGAACGGCGCTTCCAGAGCGTGATGGTGGAGGAACCCAGCGAGGAGGACACCATTGAAATTATCCGGGGCCTGCGGGAAAAATACGAGGCGCACCACAAACTGAAGATCGCTGACGATGCGATCTCCGCCGCGGTGGGGCTTTCCGCGCGCTATATTGCCGACCGCCATCTCCCGGACAAGGCGATCGACCTGATCGATGAAGCTTGCTCGCGTGTAAAGATGAATACCATTACAGTTCCGAATTGTATTAAAGATTTGGAAAATAAGCTGAACGCCCTGAAAATTGATAAGGAAAACGCAATCTCATCCCAGGATTTTGAATTCGCGGCGAGCATCCGGGACCGGGAAGCCGAACTCAAGGCGAAACTTGAAAAGGCGCAGGGAGAATGGGAACTTTCGGGCGACGCGGATGGCCAAAAGGTCACCGGGGAGGATATTGCAAAGCTTGTGGCGGACATCACCCGCATTGACGTGACCCGGATTACCGAGGCGCAGAGCGACCAGCTTCTGCATCTGGAAGAATCGCTGCACGAGATGCTTATAGGGCAGGAACAGGCAGTACATGCCGTGGCAAACGCCATACGGCGTTCCCGTGTCGGGCTGCATGACCCTGCGCGGCCGCTTGGCTCGTTCATCTTTCTGGGACCGACCGGCGTGGGCAAAACCGAGCTCTGTAAAGCGCTTGCCAAGTGCATGTTCGGTGATCCGCACGCGATGATCCGGCTCGACATGTCGGAATATATGGAGCGGCACGCGGTTTCGAAGCTGGTGGGTTCGCCGCCCGGATATGTCGGTTTCGAGGAAGGCGGACAGCTCACCGAAAAAATCCGGCGCCGCCCATATTCGGTACTGCTTTTTGATGAAATTGAAAAGGCACATCCGGATTTTTTCAACCTGCTTTTACAGATTCTGGAGGATGGCATTCTGACCGACGCGCAGGGCCGGACGGTCAGTTTCAAAAACGCCATCATCATCATGACCTCCAATGTTGGAGCGCGGCTTATCACCGAACAGGCTAACCTTGGATTTTCACTTGAGGATGAAACCGACTTCGACCGGCAGCAGGAAAACATCCGCAAGATGATGCTTGCCGAACTCAAAAAGGAGTTCAAGCCGGAATTTTTAAACCGTGTGGATGAAATTATCGTTTTCCATAAGCTCACCCAGGAGGAAGTGCGCAGGATTGCGGAAAATATGCTTGATGCGCTCAAAACCCGTCTGGCCGGGCTTTCGATTGAAATCAGCTTTGATGAAACCGCGACAAAGCAGATTTCTACTGATGGGTTCGATCCGCTCTACGGCGCGCGCCCGCTGCGTCGCGCGATCCAAAGCCGTATCGAGGATAAGCTGGCGGACGAAATGCTTCACGGCAGGATCAAAGCCGGGGATAAAATCCGCTGTACCTATGCGGACGAACAGTTTTTGTTCTCTTGATAGGTCTTTGTTTTGTCAGATACGCGAATAGCATTTTACACAAAGATGTGATACAATGCTTGTGACGAATAACGATCCCGGAGGCGTCACAATGCGGATAATAAAGCGGCTTGCGATCTTTGATATGGACGGGACCCTGCTCAATACGCTGGATGACCTGGCAAACGCATGCAATCACGCGCTGCGGGAGAACGGTTTTCCCGCGCATCCGAACGAGGCCTACCGATATTTCGCGGGGGACGGGATCCACAAGCTCGTGGAGCGCAGCCTGCCGCTGTGGGTGAAAAATGACGAAACGGTTCACGCGAGGGTAAAAGAAGCTTTCGATGTATATTATGGGGCGCACAGCGAGGATCTGACGAAACCCTATGACGGCGTGCTCGAGACGCTCGACGCAATGCGCGCGCAGGGCACCTGCCTCGCGGTGCTCTCGAATAAGCCGCATGAATTCGTGACCGTACTCGCCAAAAAATATTTTGGGGAACGGTTTGCCGTGGCGCATGGGCAGCGCGCCGGCTACCCAAGAAAGCCCGATGCGTCGCTCGTCAAAGAAATTTTGGAATTGACCGGGACAGGCCAGGGAGACTGCATCTACTGCGGGGATTCCGGGGTGGATATGCAGACGGCCAAAAATGGCGGCGTCTATGCCATCGGCGCGCTGTGGGGGTTCCGGGATGGGGAGGAACTGCTTAAAAATGGGGCGGATGCCCTGGCGGAGTCGTTCCCGGATCTTTTAAAATTTTCCCATGGAACCTATTGACAAATGGTTTCGGATCGTGTATATTAAACCACAATGATATTTGAAAGACGATGACAGGGACTGCGGAAAACATGGGTCTGTCCACAGAGAGCCGGCGTTTGGTGAAAGCTGGCGGCAGATAGTTTCCTGCTGATCACCCTTGAGTCGGGTGCCAAAAGCCGGCTGGCGAGTAGGTTCCCCCGCTGGACAGCGTTAAAGGTCGGAAGCTTGTTGGAGCTTTGCTAAGTGGTGCGTTTGCACAATGTGGGTGGTACCGCGGATTTGTTTATACAGACCCGTCCCTATTGAGTTAGGGATGGGTCTTTTTGTTTTATCGAAAATGAATTTGATATGGAGGTCATCATATGCAGGATCAGCTCAAAGAGATTGCCCAGAGAATTAAGGCGCTTCGTGAAATTATGGAAATTCCGGTGGGAGAACTGGCGCGGGAAAATGGAGTCACCGCAGAGGAGTATCTGGAATACGAATCCGGTGAAAAAGATTTTACCTTCACCTTCCTTTATAACTGCGCACAGCTTTTTGGAGTGGACATCATCGAGCTTTTGACCGGCGAAAAGCCGCGGCTTTCCTTCTATTCGATCGTCCGCAAGGATGCGGGGCTCAAGATCAACCGCCGCAAGGGCTTTACCTATAACCATCTTGCCTATCGCTTTTCCGACAAGACCGCCGAGCCGTTTTTGGTCACCGCGCCTTTCTTTGAGGAGGAGCAGGATCAGCCGATCCACCTTTCGACCCACGACGGCCAGGAATTTGACTACGTCCTCAAGGGCCAGCTCAAGGTACAGATGGAGGACCATGTCGAATACCTGGAAGCGGGCGACGCGATTTATTACGACAGCGGCCACGGCCACGGGATGATCGCGACCGGCGGCGAGGAGTGCGTTTTTTTAGCAATTGTAATGCGGGATCAGCATGAGAGAGGGGAAAGAGACTGATGGAGATGGAGAATTTTTATCAGCGCTTCTGTAAGGAGCGCTTTGACGAGAAAGGCGTGCTTACTTACTTCGAACCGGTGATTGCCGATAACTTCAACTTTGCTTATGACGTGGTCGATGAGATCGCCCGTCTGGAACCGGGCCGCCGGGCGATGGTCTGGTGCAATGTCGCCGGGGAAGAACGAACCTTCACTTTCCGTGAAATGAAGCTCTATTCGGACAAATGCGCCCAGATGCTTACCGATCACGGCATCAAAAAAGGCGACATGGTCATGCTGGTGCTCAAGCGTCACTATGAGTTCTGGTTCACTGTGCTCGCCCTGCATAAGATCGGCGCGGTCGGCGTTCCGGCGACCAATCTGCTCACCGTGAAGGATATCCTCTACCGCTTTGAGGCCGCAAGCATCACCGCCTGCGTCTGTTCGGGCGAATGCAACATCACCGAATATGTTGACGAGGCCTGCAAAAAGTATTCTGACATCCGCGCGAAGTTCATCGTGCGCGGCAAGCGGGAAGGATGGATCGATTACGCCACCGAGCTTGAAAAGTACGATGGAAACTGGCAGCGTGTGGAAAATTCCAAAGAGGACCCGCTGCTGCTTTATTTCACCTCCGGCACGACCGGATTCCCAAAGATGGTCGTTCACAATCATGCCTATCCGGCGGCGCACATTCTGACAGCCCGTTACTGGCACAATGTCCATGCGGACGATCTGCACCTGACCGTTTCCGAGACTGGCTGGATGAAGGCGGTTTGGGGAAAACTTTACGGTCAGTGGTTTGCGGCGGCGTCAATCTTCGTCTATGACTTTGACAAATTCGTCCCGGGCGACCTGCTTCATGTGATGGAAAAGTACGGCGTTACGACCTTCTGCGCGCCGCCGACCATCTACCGTTTCTTCATCAAGGAAGGGCTTGGAGGCTACAATTTGAAAAATCTGCGCTACTCGACCACTGCGGGCGAGGCGCTCAACCCTGAGGTCTATAACCGCTGGCTTGAATTTACCGGGCTCAAACTTATGGAATGCTACGGCCAGACCGAGACGGTCGTGCAGTGCGTCAACCTGGCTGGGACTACGCCGAAACCCGGCTCGATGGGCAAACCTTCCCCGCAGTATCATCTGCGGCTGGTGGATGAGGACGGAAATGATGTTCCGCGCGGCGAAGTCGGTGAAATCTGCGTCGATACGCAGAAACCGTATTTCGGACTCTTCAATGGGTACTACCGCAACGAGGAAGCCACCAGAGCCGCCTGGCATGACGGTCTCTACCATACCGGCGACACGGCGTGGATGGACGAGGACGGCTACCTCTGGTATGTTGGGCGCACTGACGATGTGATCAAGGCGTCCGGCTACCGCATCGGGCCGTTTGAGATTGAGAGTGTGCTGATGGAGCACCCCGCCGTGCTGGAATGCGCGGTCACCGGCGCACCCGACCCGATCCGCGGTACTGTCGTCAAGGCGACCATTGTGTTGACCAAGGCCTACCAGCCGTCCGACGAATTGAAAAAGGAACTGCAGACCTATGTGAAAAGACAGACCGCACCTTATAAATATCCCCGTATCGTCGAGTTCGTGGAAGAACTGCCCAAGACCATCTCCGGCAAAATCCGCCGCACCGAGATCCGTGCGAAGGATGGCCAGAAAGACTGATCCTTTATTTTCGCTTCAAAGCGCGCCGCTTGAAAAAGCGGCGCGCTTTCTTTGTTTTTTGCACATTTTCAGCCCCTTGCACATACATTTGTAGAATGAAAGGGATGGGGGCGATGGCATGAGGCCGGTGACAATCCGGGTGAACAAACGCAAGCTGCGCGGGATCAAAATGCTGGCGGTCGGGCTGGCCCTCCTGATGGTGATTGTGGTGATCGACGGGCGGGTACGGCCGATCATCACCACGATCTCCTCCTACCAGGCGAAGCTGGAGGCGACCAAATCGATCAACGACGCGGTCATCGAGGTGATTTCAGAAGAAGATGTCGTCTACAACAGCATCATCAGCATCACCCAGGGGAAAAACGGGGAAGTCTCTTCGATCTCGACCGATATGATCTCGATGAACCGGCTCAAAGCGGAGATCACCAACAAGGTTTCCGACTTCCTCAGCGACAACTCGACCCGGCCGGTCGGCATCCCGATCGGTACCCTGATGGGCGGGCAGATCCTTTCCGGCCGTGGCCCGGAGGTGGAATTCCGGGTCATCCCGGCCGGTTATGTCCACACTGAAATCTATAACCAGTTCCAGTCGGCGGGCATCAACCAGACGCTGCATCAGATCATGCTGAAGGTCGACGCGACGGTCAGCGCCGTTATGCCGATCTATACGGTCACCACCGAGGTCACCACCAACATCTGCATCGCGGAAACGATCATTGTCGGGCAGGTGCCGGAGGCGTACAGCGAGATCAACGGCGATCACTCCGATCCGATCAATATGTATAACGACTACAAGGCGGACAATTTCGACCTCTCCGGGGATACCTCCCGCTTGCGCGATTCCTGAACAAACTGAAAAATAACGGCATCAAAAGTTCATACGAAAGATCCGGCGTGATATAATATAATACCTTAGAATCTATCAAACCGGAGGACAGGAAAATGGATTTTGCCGCGGCAGAGAAACGCGTTCAGGAACTGCGTAAAATGATAGAAAAGCACAGCTACCAGTATTATGTTCTGGATAATCCGTCGATCAGCGATTTTGAATACGATAAACTCCTGCATGATCTGCTCGACCTTGAAACGGAATTCCCAGCGCTCGATTCAGAAAATTCCCCCACCCGCCGTGTCGGCGGGATGGCGCTCAACACCTTTGCGCCGGTGCGCCATGAGGTGCAGATGGGCTCGCTGCAGGATGTTTTCAGCACAGAAGATCTTGTCGCTTTCGACGAGCGGGTGCGTGAAAAGATCGAACACCCCGTCTACATCGTCGAGCCGAAGATCGACGGGCTTTCGGTTTCGCTCGAATACCGGGACGGCGGCTTCGTACGCGGTTCGACCCGCGGAGACGGTATCACCGGAGAGGATGTTTCGGAAAATCTCAAAACGGTGCGCTCAATTCCGCTGACGCTTCGGGAAAAGCTCCCGTTTATCGAGGTGCGCGGCGAGGTCTATATGCCGCGCGCGAGTTTTGAAAAGGTGGTCACGCGCCAGATTGAGAACGAAGAGGAGCCTTTCAAGAACCCGCGCAACGCGGCGGCGGGCTCTTTGCGGCAGAAGGACAGCAAAGTGACCGCCCAGCGCGGGTTGGACATCTTCGTTTTCAATATTCAGCAGGTCGAAGGCAAGACCCTCACCGCGCATAAGCAGTCGCTGGAATATCTCCAGGCGCTTGGCTTCAAGGTGATTCCTTCCTTCAAAGCATTTGACAACATCGCGGACGCAATCGAAGAAGTGGAGCGGATCGGCCAAAACCGTTACGCATTCCCGTTTGATATCGACGGCGCGGTCATCAAGGTGGACGATTTTGCCCAGCGGGAAACGCTCGGCGCGACCTCGAAATTTCCCAAATGGGCGGTTGCCTTCAAATATCCGCCGGAGGAGAAGGAAAGCATCCTTCTCGACATCGAGATCAAGGTCGGTCGCACCGGCGCGCTCACCCCCACGGCGGTATTTGAGCCCATTACGCTGGCAGGCACGACAGTGAGCCGCGCGGTGCTGCATAACCAGGATTTTATCAACGAAAAAGGCATCTCGGTCGGCGACCGGATTGTGGTGCGCAAGGCTGGGGATATCATCCCGGAAGTGGTGGCTGTCGCACAGCACCAGGAGGGAAAAGCTCCCTACCAGATCCCGCATCTCTGCCCGTCCTGCGGCAGCGTGGCGGAACGGGAGGAAGGGGAAGCGGTCCTGCGGTGCGTCAATATGGCCTGCCCGGCGCAGGTGGCCCGCAATCTGACACATTTTGCAAGCCGCGACGCGATGGACATCGACGGGCTGGGTCCGGCGATTGTGCATCAACTCCTGGAGGCAGGGCTGGTGCACTCGGCGGCGGATCTTTATGAGCTGAAAGCGGAGGCGCTTGCAAAGCTCGACCGAATGGGGGAAAAGAGCGCCCAGAACCTTGTGGATGCGCTGGCAAAATCAAAGACGCGCGATCTTTCCCGGCTGATCTTCGCCCTCGGGATTCGCGGCATTGGGCAGCGGGCTTCCCAGTTGCTGGCGCAACGCTTTGGGGATATCGACGCGGTCCTTGCGGCCACAGCGGAGGAGATTGCAACGATCGATGGCTATGGGGACATCATGGCCGAAAGCGCGGCTGATTTCTTCGCACTCGAGCAGAACCGCCAACTGATCGAACGGCTGCGCGCGTTGGGACTCAACATGAAGTGTGAAATCGCGCCTGCGGAAGATACCTTGGCGGGCAAGACCTTTGTTCTGACCGGTACGCTCCCGACAATGGCGCGCAGCGAAGCGAAAGCGCTTATTGAAGCTGCGGGCGGCAAGGTGAGCGGCAGCGTCTCGAAAAAGACCGATTACGTGGTGGCCGGCGAGGAAGCGGGCAGTAAGCTCACAAAGGCGAATGAACTTGGTGTCGCGGTAATTGATGAAGCGGAGCTTTTAAAATTGCTCGGGAAATAAAATGGCAAAGCGACAGGCGTTCCTGCAAAATGCAGGGACGCCTGTTTTTTGACTATTTCTGCCGCGCCGGCTATAATTCACCCGCCTTTTGCCAAACATAAAAGGGAATACAAAATGGGGAAATGGCGGTTTACCGATGAAAGAGATCGAAAAAGTTACCATTACAGAGAAGGTCGAAGGGCTGTTTTCGCAGCTCTCCGAACATCGCAATACAGTCGCCGGAATGCGCCGGGAGTTGTGCAAAAACCTGGATGTTCTGCGTGAAAGTTTCGCCGCACTGCGGGAAACAGGGGCTGCCGCCGGTTGGCAGCAATGGCTTTCGGACAATTTCTATGCGCTGGAGGGGCACGCAAAGCAGTCGATGAACGATCTGCGGGGATACCGCAAAAACAGCGTTCCGCTTGCTTCCCTCTATTTTATCCTGCGCGGGGTCTTTGCAGATGCGGTCGTCCCGCTGACGCAAGAAAACACCGCCGAAGCGCTCGGCGCTGCCAACCGCCTGCAGGAACTGGGGGAGCGTCAGTTCGGATTTGTCTATCCGGCGCTTAAATGTACCCTGATCGCGGCTGCGGCGATGGCCTGTTCGCCAAATCTTGCAGACGAGGAACGTGAACGCAGAATTTCCTTTGCGGTGGTTGGACTCTCGCAGCTTTATGAAATTGACTTTGCCGAACTGACCGAACAGTGCAGCACGGCGGAAGAGATCCTTTTGGAAGACCCATCGGGCGTCTATCCAAAAATGGCGCGTCAGTCAAAACGATATTACCGTGAAATTGCCGCCCGTATCGCAAAAAAATCCGGCGCGGTGGAAAGCGCCGTCGCCCGGGACGTGGTGGAATACGCAAAAAAATCTGATGGGGAACGCACTTCCCATGTCGGTTATTACCTGCTTGAAAAAGATCCGCAGGCAAAGAAGGGGAAACTGCACGGCGCGGCGGCACTGGCCGCCACCTGGATTGTGCCGGTTTTTCTTTGCGCACTCTGCGGATTTTGCTGGGACAGGATTTTTTTGCCGGTCCTGCTTTACCTGCCGCTGGTGGAGATCGTGCGGATTTTTGCCTGCGACCTTGCGATGCGGGGCATTCCGGCGCGCCATATTCCACGTATGCGCCTTGGCGGGGAAGCCCCCAGAACGGTGGTGGTGATTTCAACTTTACTGCCCGCTCCGGAAAAAGCGCGGGACCTGGCCAAACGTCTGGAACAGCTCTACTTTTCCAACAAAGGGGAGCATCTGCGCTTTTGCGTGCTGGCGGATTTCAAGGAGGACCGCAGGCCGTACCACCCACAGGACGCGGTGCAGATCGGCGCGGCCAAAAAAGTGGTGGAAGAGCTCAACGCATGCTATGGGAATCGTTTCATGCTGTTTGTGCGCAGACGGAGTTTTTGCCCGACGCAGGATCGTTACTGCGGCTGGGAACGCAAACGCGGCGCGATCACCGAATTTGTACGCTTTTTAAATGGCAGCGAGACTTCGGTAAGCTGTTTTGTGGGCGACAGGGCGGCGCTTTCTGAAGCACGGTTCCTGATTGCGCTCGACAGTGACACAAACCTGCTCTTCGACACGGCCGATGTGCTAATCTCCGCCGCGATGCATCCGCTCAACCGGCCGGTGGTCGGAAAAAACCAAGTCGTTACAGCCGGTTATGGGATTTTTGTACCCGCGATTGGCACCGAACTCGATTCTGCCAAGGAAACAGACTTTACACGCATCATGGCGGGGGCGGGCGGCATCTCCACCTATGAACAGGAAAGCAACGATTTTTATCAGGACCTGTTCGGAGAGGCGATTTTTTCCGGCAAGGGACTGATTGACATTGAGGCGTTTCGCACGGTGGTTGGCCACCGGTTTCCGGAGAATGCGCTGCTCAGCCATGATATTTTGGAAGGGGCCTATCTGCGTACAGCGCTCATTTCCGATGTCGAGATGACCGACGGGATGCCTGCAAGCGCACTCTCCTGGTTTTCCCGGCTGCACCGCTGGATCCGGGGCGACTGGCAGAACCTGCGTTTTATCGGGAAACGCTTTTCGGTGAATGGTATAAAACGGGTAAACCCTATCGGCGGGCTCTCCCGGTACAAGATGCTCGACAACCTGCGCCGCTCGCTTACGCCGGTGGCGGCGGTGCTCCTGGTGGCGGCGGCGGGATTGGCCCGTCCGGATGAAGCGCTCTGGCTGTGTGCTGCGGCGTTTCTTTCGGTTTCGCTCGCGCCGCTGCTTGCCGCATTGCGCGCGTTCCTGGCGGGCGGACGGTTTGCGCTCACCCGC
>NZ_QSBX01000006.1:119866-161928 GCF_003465835.1 Anaerotruncus sp. AF02-27
AGCTGGCCGGGCAGGCGCTGCTGTCCTTCGTAATGGCGGCCCAACAGGCGGTTGTGACGCTCGACGCGGTTTTTCGCACCCTCTGGCGAATGCTTGTCTCACGGAAAAACCTCCTGCAATGGACAACTGCCGCGCAGGGAGAACTGAGGGAAGTTTCATTTTCGGATGCGGCGCGGCGCAGCTGGATTTCTGAACTATTGGGGCTTCTTCTGCTCATATTTGCGCCGAGAACACATCTGATCGTCAAACTCTGCGGCGGGCTATTCCTGCTCTACGCGCCGTTGGCCGTCATGACGGCGCGGCGTACAGTGGAGCGGCACCCAGTGCCTGATCCTGTTCAGCGTGAACGGATCCTTTCCTGGTGCGCGCAGATGTTCCGGTTCTACGAGGATTATGCAAACGAAGAAAATCATTTCCTGCCGCCAGACAATGTCCAATTTTCTCCGAAAAAGACAGTGGCGCGGCGCACCTCGCCGACCAATATCGGAATGATGCTTCTGTCTCTGCTGGCGGCGCGGGATTTTCACCTGCTCGACAGCAGGGAACTTTATCTTCGACTTGACCGTACCTTTGAAACGGTTGAGTCCCTCGAAACCTTCCATGGAAACCTCTATAACTGGTATGCGACCGATGACCTGCGGGTACTGCCGGACGGGTTTATTTCGGCGGTGGACAGCGGAAACTACCTCTGCGCGCTTGTCGCGCTCAGACAAGGCGTCCTTGAATATGCGCCGCAGGAGCCGCTGCTGCGTGAAATTGCGCAGCGGATCGAAAAGATCCTACAGGGAACCGACCTTTCGATCTTCTATAACCGCAGACGGCGGCTTTTTTCGATCGGCGTGGATCAAAACGGGAACCAGGTGGGTTCTCATTACGATTTCCTGATGAGCGAAGCACGGACTCTTAGTTATTATGCGATCGCAACCCGGCAGGCCTCCCGCAAACATTGGCGGGCGCTGAACCGTACAATGAGCCGCAGCGGAGTTTACGCCGGGCCAGTCTCCTGGACCGGGACCATGTTTGAATACTTCATGCCACATCTGCTGCTGCCTGTATACGAGGGCTCGCTGCTCGGAGAGGCGATGCAGTATGCGATCTACTGTCAGAAAAAGCGGGCCCGGCAGGCGGGCGTCCCATGGGGCATCAGCGAAAGCGGATATTTTGCCTTTGACGAGGCGCTCAACTATCAGTATAAAGCGCATGGCGTTCAGAAGCTCGGAGTGAAGCAGGGACTCGACCGCGAGTTGGTTGTTGCACCATATGCAAGCTTCCTGACCCTGCCGTTCGACCCGGATGCGAGCATGCAAAACCTCGAGCGGCTTGAAAGGATGGGGATCACCGGGCAATATGGATTTTATGAGGCGGCTGACTTTACGCCGGTGCGGGTGCCGCAAGGAGAACGGTATGCAATCGTGCGTTCCTATATGGCGCATCATGTTGGGATGAGTATGATCGCCTGCGCGAACGCGCTGCTCGGAAATGTGATGCAGAAACGTTTCATGCGTGACCATGCAATGGCGGCGGCACGGGACTTTCTGCAGGAAAAAATTGCAAAGGATGCGGTGGTGTATGACCAGATGAAACCGGAAAACAATGAGCGGACAAAATCCGCGCCAAAGGAAAACGAAACAATCAGCCCGCCGGTTTCGGCACTTTCGCCAAAGGCGGCGCTGCTTGCGAACGGCGTGATGTCCCATGCCTTTTCGAGTACTGGAGTGAGCTTTCTGCGGTATGGAGACAATGACGTTACCCGACGTTCGCGGGACGCGCTCCTACATGGACAGGGAATCCTTTCAGTTCTGCGGATGAACGGAGAAACGGTTGCCGCGTCAGAAGCGCCGTTTTATCAAAGCGGTGTGGAAAGGCACTGCACCTTCGGACCGGAGTTTGTTTCCTTTTCGGCCAAGGCTGGGACGGCGGAGCTCGAACAGCGCTTTACGCTCGATGGGATTTTACCGGTGTCGCGGTGTGACGCGACCGTACGCAACCACACAGGAAACAAGGCGGTGGCCGAGTTGCTTTTCTATTTTGAACCGGTCCTTTCGCGGGAGAGTGAATATGCCGCGCATCCGGCTTTTTCAAAGCTGTTCGTGCTGGGGGAGCGGGATGCCGCGACCGATACGATCCACTTTCTGCGCCGCCACCGCGACTGTACCGATGGGCTGCATCTTTCAGTGGGTTTTGAGCAGACGGTGGAGTACAACTTCTCCTTGCGGCGGGAAGAAGTGACACCCTATCCAGACGGGCTTGCGCATCTGCTGCGCTTCGATACCGCGCCGCTTACCGGGAAAACTGCTACGCCGGACGGCTGCTGTGCTTTGCGTGTCACGCTGGTGGTGCCGGCACATGGGGAGGAGACGGTTGGTTTACTGCTTTCCTGCGCACCGACCCAAGCGGAAAGCATCGGGAATCTGCTCACCATCCGGGACGGCGGCAGGACGGCCGCACAGTCACTTTTTCTCAACCGTTCGATCACCGGGCGCATCGGGATGGAAGTCTTGCCGGATCTGCTTTTTGGTGCAGAAGCGGACGAAACGCAGCAGAAAGCACTTGCGGAAAATAGCCGTGGACAGGATGCGCTCTGGTCGCTTGGAATTTCGGGAGACCTGCCGATTGTGGTGTTCGACTGGGAGAAGAAACCGGATGAAGCGTGCCTTTTGGCCTACGCTGAATTCTGGCAGGCTATGAAACTGCACCGGTTGGATTTTGATCTTTGTGTGCTCGGCAGACCGGAGCTCGCACTGCCGCAAGGTGTGCGAAAAATCGATCCGGCTGCTTATGAACCGGAACTGGTCACGGCTCTGCGCGCCGCGGCATGCCATACGGCGGGAGCGGAAAGAAACGCCGGAACAATAAAAGGTTTCTCGCCGATGGCCGTCCTGCATACGAGTCCGCTTCCAATCCCACAGGAGGAGGGCCGATTCGATCTGGTCGGCGGCGCATATGTAAAGGGCCGTTTTTATGTGGAACGAGTGACGCCGCTTCCATTCTCACACATCCTTGCGAACCGCAATTTCGGGACACTGCTGCATGACTGCGGATTGGGAAACACCTGGTGGCAGAATGCCCGTGAGTGCAGGCTGACCCCTTGGCAGAACGATATTGCAACAGGAAATGACGGAGAACGGATGCTGCTGCGCATTGGGGAAGAAATTTATGATCTCTGCTGCGGGGCACGCGCATCTTTTTCTCCGGCAGGCGCCTGGTATGACGGGATGGCAGGAGGAATCCGCACCAAATTGCAGGTGCAGGTGGCGGAAACGGAAAGCCTGAAAATAATGGACGTGACGCTGCAAAATGATACTGATGAGGAGGTGGAGATTATCTGTGCCTATGTGATTGAGCCGGTGCTTGGTGTGAGCAGACTCACAGCGAAATATACCCAGTTCACACAGGAGAACGGCTGCCTTACCCTGCATAATCCCTATACAATGGAACTGCCTGCATATGCGGCGGTTTGTACACCGGGCGAGCATCCCAGTTATACAGTAGACCGCACTGCGTTTTGGTCAGGCGACTGGTCGGCCAGGGAACTGCTCCCCAACAATGATCCGATCGCCGGGACGGTTGTGCGCAAACGCCTGCCGCCGCGCCGCAGGGAAAAGATTCGCTTTATCCTCGCTGCTGCCGCAAAACGTGATGCCGCCGTTAAACTTGCAACCGGGGTGCTGCCGCCATCCGGCGGCGTCCGCCCCGGTATTTCGATCGCCACGCCCGATCTTGCGCTCAATCACTTTGTAAACGGATTTTTGCCGCATCAAGTGGTAGCGGGCAGATTGTTCGGACGGTGTGCGTTCTATCAGTGTTCCGGTGCGTATGGTTTTCGTGACCAGCTGCAGGATGCGGCGGCCTGCCTGCTGATCGATCCGGAACTGACAAAAGAGCAGATCCTGCGCTGCTGCGCGGCGCAGTTCCCCGAAGGGGATGTACTGCATTGGTGGCACGACCTGCCAGGCGGGGTCAGGGGGGTGCGCACAACCTTTTCGGACGATCTTGTCTGGCTGCCGCTTGTGGTCTGTGACTATCTGAAGGCCACGGGGGATGAAAGCATCCTGTCAATCCCGGTTGCGTATTGCGAAGGGGAGCCGCTCGGCCCGGGCGAACAGGAACGATACCAGCGGGTGCATGCGTCCGCCATGAAGGAGGAGGTTTTTTTTCACTGCGTACGTGCGATCGAGCACGCCTGCAATTTGGGCGACAAGGGGATCCCAAAGATCGGCTGTGGAGACTGGAACGACGGATTTTCGAACATCGGGACCCAGGGAAAGGGTCAAAGCGTCTGGCTCGGGATGTTCCTTGCGATTGTTTTTGACCGGTTTGCGCCAATTCTGGAGGCGCGCGGCGACAGCTACCGGGCGAGTGTTTTCCGCGGGAACGCGGAGAATCTGCGCGGAAGCATCGATCAGAACTGCTGGGACGGCGGATGGTATCTGCGCGCCTTTTTTGATGATGGGACACCGGTCGGAAGCCGGGAGAACAGCGAATGCAGAATCGATCTGCTTGCCCAGAGTTTTTCGGTATTCTGCGGAATGCCGGACAATGCCCGCGTAATGGAATCCCTTGATGCGGCGCGAAAGCGGCTTGTGGATGACCGGGGACAAATCATAAAACTGTTCACACCGCCATTTGACCAGTCGACGAATAATCCCGGCTATATCAAGGCGTACCCCACCGGAATCCGGGAAAATGGCGGTCAATACACTCATGGAGCCATCTGGTTTGCGATGGCGATGCTGGAAGCCGGGCGTACAGACGAAGGTTACCGCCTGCTCAGTTATCTGAATCCCGCCGGGCGCTGTACCGACGCGGGACTGGCGCAGGCATTCAAAACAGAACCGTATTATATGCCAGCGGACATCTATACCCATCGGAATTGCTACGGACATGGCGGCTGGAGCATCTACACCGGCGCAGCGGGATGGTACTACCGCGCCGTGGTGGAAACGCTTCTGGGGATCCGTTTCTGTGGGGATCATTTGGAGGTTTTCCCGCGGCTGCCGGAAGGCTGGACACGTTTTTCCGCGCAGGTGCGCAGGAGCGGGTATGAAATTGAGCTGGAAGTCATGAAAACCGGGGTGGAAAGCATCACTGTGGACGGCACCCCAGCGGGAAAAATTCCGCTGGATGGGAAAAATCATAATGTTCTGTTAACATTCTGAAAAAGATGGTACAGGCAGGTCAAAATGTGCTATAATATTACTCTATAAAAAACCAAAATAGATTCTACTGAATTTTCAGACAGGAGATCATTGCATGGAGAATCAGTTCCTACGTGAGAAGATCGGTGACGGCGTTCATTTTTACCAGGTTACCGATCCCAAATTCAAACACAACCGCATAACGGTAAACCTGATCCTTCCGCTTTGCCGTGAAAGCGTCACCGTCAATGCGGTGCTCCCGTTCCTGCTGCGCAAGGGATGCAAAAGCTGTCCGGACTTTACAAAGCTCAATCAGAAGCTTTGTGAGCTCTATGGCGCTTCGCTTTCCTGCGATGTGAGCAAGTTTGGCGCTTACCAGGTGCTGGAGCTTTCCATTTATGGGATTGACGACCGTTTCACTCTCGGCGGAGAAACGATGGCCGCTGAATGCGCGGGCCTGCTCACCGATGTCCTGCTCGCGCCGAACTTCGGCGCGGACGGCCTTTTCCCTGAAACGGATGTCGAAACAGAACGTCAGCAGCTGATGGATACGATTGAAGGCCAGATCAATGACAAACGTGTTTACGCGCTCAGCAGATGCAAGGCGCTGATGTGTGAAGGGGAGCCGCTCGCTATTGAGAAGTACGGCTATATCGACGACGCGAAAAAGATTACGCCGGAGAGCGCGGCGGCTGCTTATGAAAAGGCGATTGAAACGGCGCAGGTGGAGATTTCGTTTGTTGGTTGCGGAAATCCCGCTACCGCGAAGAAAATTTTCACAGACGCGTTCGCAAAGGTCAGGCGCAGCCCTGCCCGGATGGAAAAGTACGTCACCCGTCCGCAGGCGGACCAGCCGAAGGAGACAAAAGAGGAGCTCGATGTCGCTCAGTCGAAGCTGGTGCTGGGTTTCCGAACAGGGGCAATCCGCGACCAGGAGACTTTCGGCGCGATGCGCATGATGGTGGCGCTTTTTGGCGGCACGCCGAATTCACGGCTTTTCACCTATGTGCGCGAGAAGCTGAGCCTCTGTTACTACTGCGCGGCGCGCTTCGACCGGCTGACCGGCCTGATGATGGTCGACAGCGGTGTGGAAAAAGTCAACAAGCAAAAGGCGCAGGACGAAATTCTAAACCAGCTTGGAGTGATGCAGCGCGGCGAATTTACCGATGACGAGCTCACCGCGACAAAACTGCTTTTGCAAAACGCCCTGCGTTCGGTGACCGATTCGCTCGGCGCGACCGAGGAGTGGTACCTGACTCAGGTGATGGATGGCGGAAGCAGCTCCCCAGCGGATGAGATTGCCCTGATCGATACGGTTACCCGCGAAGCGATTATAAAAGCCGCGAACCAGGTCACGCTGGACACGGTTTACTTCCTGACTGGAAAGGGGGATGCGTGACCATGGAAAGAGAAACCATCCATTCGGAACGGCTTGGCGAGCAGATGATCCGATTGAGGCATCGTTCCGGCCTCACCATGCTGCTCTGCCCAATGAAGGGCTATTCCACCGCTTATGCGACTTTTACCGCCAACGTCGGCTCGGTCGACACCGGGTTTAAAACGCAGGACGACGTGGACTTTGTGGATGTTCCGGAGGGAATCGCCCATTTTCTGGAACACAAAATGTTTGAAAATGAAGATGGGGACGCCTTTTTGAAATATGCAAAAACCGGCGCCTCCGCCAACGCTTATACTTCTTTTGACCGCACCGCGTATCTTTTCTCCTGCACCGATAACTTTGCGGAGTCGCTTGAGATCCTGCTTGACTTCGTGCGCCGTCCCTACTTCACCAAGGAGTCGGTCCAAAAGGAACAGGGGATCATCGGACAGGAGATCCGGATGTATGACGACGATCCGGACTGGCGTGTGATGTTCAACTTGCTCGGCGCGCTCTATCAAAACCATCCAGTGCGCATCGATATCGCGGGTACGGTCGAATCGATTGCAAAGATTGATCACGAACTGCTCTATCGCTGTTATCGCACCTTCTATAACCTGAATAACATGGTGCTTTCAATTGCCGGAAATTTTGACGTGGATACGGTGCTTGAAGTGGCTGACCGCGTGCTGAAGCCCGATGAAAAGCCGATCGAGATCACCCGCCGCACCTTTGCTGAGCCGGAAGGGGTTTATAAGCCGCGCGTGGAACAGAAGCTCGCGGTTGCGATCCCGCTCTTTCAGCTCGGTTTCAAAGGCAAAAACTATGGGATGCCGGGCAACCTCCAAAACCAGGTGCTCGATGAAATTCTGATCGATGTGATCGCAGGGGAAGCGAGTCCGCTTTATCGCCGGCTTTACGACGCGGGGCTCATCAATGCGACCTTTGCGACCGAAGCCACTGCCGGCCGCGATTATATGTACACCATCTTCGCGGGCGAAAGTCACGATCCCGATAAGGTTGCCGAAGAGATCAAAGCGGAAATCCGCCGCATGCGAAAAGACGGCGTGGATGAGCGGTTGTTCGAGCTTACCCGCCGCGCCACCTATGGGCGTTATCTTGGCATGTACAGCCGTACAGAATCGGTCGCGGGCTTGATGACCACCTCTTATTTTGGTGGGATGGACAACATCTATGTGTTCCTTGACATCGTGGCAAACGCGACCATCGAGCAGATGAACGAACGGCTGGCGGTCGCGTTCGACCCGGAGAAATCCGCTCTTTCGATCGTATACCCGCAGGAAGGCTGATAATTGACCGAAAAACTGGCAATAGTGAGGAGCTGACAATATGGAACAGGTCGTTTCTTTTCCCGGCCTTGGTATCGGGGAGATCACCCTCAACCGGGTGGCTTTTACGATCGGCGGCATGAACATTTACTGGTACGGCATCATCTTTGCGGCGGCTTTCCTGGCCGCGATCTGCTATATCCTTTGGCGGGTGCGCGATTTTGGGCTTGACTCGGACCGGGCGCTCGATGTGATTATCGGCGCGGTGATCGGCGGCATCATCGGCGCGCGGCTCTACTATGTAATCTTTTCCTGGGAGATGTACGCCGACAACTGGCTCAAAATCTTTGACATCCGCGAAGGCGGCATCGCCATCTACGGCGGCGTGATCGGCGGATTCCTTGTGGGAATCCTGATGTGCCGCTGGCGGCGGGTAAAGCTTCTGCCAATGGCTGACGTTGCGATGACCGGCCTCATCCTTGCACAGGCGATCGGGCGCTGGGGCAACTTTATCAATGTGGAAGCGTTCGGTTCGAATACAGCGATGCCATGGGGCATGGCGAGTCCGTCGATCACCGCTTACCTCACCAACCATCAGGCGGCTCTTGCCGCCGTCGGCGTGACGGTCGATCCGTCGATGCCGGTGCATCCCACCTTTTTCTATGAGTCGGTCTGGTGCCTGATCGGGTTTCTCATCCTCGCGCTCTATACCAAGCACCGCCGCTTCGACGGCGAGCTGGTGCTCATCTATGGCGCGTGGTACGGCCTTGGGCGCGCATTTATTGAGGGGCTGCGCACCGACAGCCTGATGCTTGGGAATGTGCGCGTCTCTCAGGCGCTGGCCGCTGTCCTTACGCTGGCGTCACTGCTCGTGCTGCTATACGTTCGCAATAAGATTAAAACTGTGAACGATCCGGAATATCTGAAACTTTATGTCCACACCGAAGAAGGACAAGCTGTTCTGAGCGGGCAGTTTTACCGCAAACGTCATCCGGATGAGGACGGCCCGAAGGAGAGCACCATCTTTGAAGGAGAGACGGTCTCTGAGGCGGAGAAAGCACAGAGCCCGGAAAACGAAATAGCGGAAGGCACCGATACGGCCGATGAGGAGGAACCAAAGGATGAAAGCAAAACTGATTGACGGCAAGGCGGTGAGCGCCGCGCTGCGTGAGAATTTGAAGGCAGAAGTGGCAGCTCTTGCGGAGGACGGGATCACGCCGGGACTTGCGGTGGTGATCGTGGGAGAGGATCCCGCGTCAAAGGTCTATGTCCGAAACAAAAAGAAGGCCTGCGAGGAACTTGGGATGTATTCGGAGGAATACGCGCTGCAGGAGGAGACAACCCAGGAGGAGCTGCTCGCATTGGTGGACAAGCTCAATAAAAAACCGGATATCGACGGTATTCTGGTGCAGCTCCCGCTGCCGAAGCATTTGGACGAAAAGCAGGTGATTGCGGCGATTTCGCCGGACAAGGATGTGGACGCGTTCCACGCGGCGAACGTCGGCAAAATCATGATCGGGGACTACAAGTTCCTGCCCTGCACACCGGCGGGCGTGATGGAGCTCATTCATTCCGCGGGTATCGTGGTGGAAGGCAAGGAGTGTGTTGTGATCGGGCGCAGCAACATCGTGGGCAAACCGATGGCAATGCTGCTGATGCACGAAAACGGCACCGTGACCATCTGTCACAGCCGTACAAAGAATCTCGCGGAAGTCTGCCGCCGTGCGGATATTCTGGTCGCGGCGATCGGCAAGGCGAAATTTGTCACAGCCGACATGGTGAAGGAAGGCGCGACGGTGATCGACGTGGGCATGAACCGTGACGAGAACGGCAAGCTCTGCGGCGACGTGGACTTCGATTCGGTCTGTGAGGTCGCTGGCGCGATCACGCCGGTGCCGGGCGGCGTCGGCCCGATGACCATCACCATGCTGATGAAAAACACCATCAATGCCGCGAAGCGGTAAACCCGCCTCTAAAAACACAAAAGTCTTGGGAAGATATTGACAGGCCCTCTGCGTTGTGATAAAATAATTCATGCCGCATGTTCCAGGCTAAAAGTGCGCCCAGTCGGTGCCGCCTGTTGACAGCGAGTCTGATGAAATGAGGAAACAGTATGTACGCAATCATTCGCACCGGCGGAAAACAGTACCGCGTATCGGAAGGCGACGTCATCTACGTCGAGAAGCTCGATGCTGAAGCTGACGCGACCGTCAACTTTGACGTTCTTGCGGTCGGCAAGGACGACGGATTTGAGATCGGCGGTGCCGCCACCGTCACCGGAAAGGTGATCAAAACCGGAAAGGGCAAAAAGGTCACCGTTTTCACCTACCGCCCGAAAAAGGGTTCCGCCCGCAAGCTGGGCCACAGACAGCCCTATACAAAAGTTGAAATCCAGTCGATTCAGGCTTAATCCAAACGAAGAAAGCAGAGGTGTTTATTCATGGCACATAAGAAAGGTGTAGGTTCCACTAAGAACGGCCGCGATTCCGAAGCGAAACGCCTTGGCGTGAAGCGTGCGGACGGCCAGTTTGTCCTCGCCGGCAACATTCTCGTCCGGCAGAGAGGTACACACATCCATCCGGGCACCAATGTTGGTATTGGTTCCGACGATACTCTCTTCGCGCTGGCTGACGGCAAAGTCCGTTTTGAGCGCATGGGACGCGACCGCAAAAAGGTCTCGATCGTTCCGGTTCAGTAACCCATAAAGGTAAAATCCCGAGTGGTATCCACTCGGGATTTTTGTTCGTTACGGGCATATTGCCCAAACGGGAAGGAACACTATTTTTAACCCGTATGATAAAGGAGAGCAGCATGTTTGTTGACAAGGTAAAAATCCGCATCAAAGCCGGCGACGGCGGCAACGGCGCGGTCAGCTTCCACCGGGAAAAATATGTGGCGGCGGGCGGCCCGGACGGCGGCGACGGCGGCCGCGGTGGAGACGTGGTATTCGTGGCAGACACCAACCTTTCCACGCTGGTGGATTTTAAATATAAGAAACGTTATTTTGCACAGAATGGCCAGCCGGGCAGCAACAAGCGCAGCAGCGGAAAAAGCGCGTCAGACCTGGTGATCAAAGTGCCGAAGGGGACGGTTGTGCGGCACGCGGAAAGCGGCCGCGTCATGGCAGACCTTTCGACCGATGAGCCGGTTGTGGTTGCGCGGGGCGGCAAAGGCGGCTGGGGCAATATGCATTTTGCCACCGCGACCCGGCAGGTTCCGCGCTTCTCGAAGCCCGGCCTTCCGGGCGAGGAGTATGAGGTTGTGCTGGAATTGAAACTGCTGGCTGACGTGGGACTGGTCGGTTACCCGAACGTGGGAAAATCCACGCTGATTTCAGTTGTAAGCGCGGCAAAGCCGGAGATTGCGAACTACCATTTCACCACACTGACGCCGGTATTGGGGGTCGTGTCGGTGGAGGAGGGGAAATCCTTTGTCATGGCCGATATCCCAGGCCTCATCGAAGGCGCGAGCGAAGGCGTCGGGTTGGGGCACGAGTTCCTGCGTCACGTTGAGCGCTGCCGCCTGATCGTGCATGTGGTCGACGTCTCCGGCTCGGAAGGACGCGATCCCATTGATGACTTCAAAAAGATCAACGAGGAACTCGCAAATTTCAATGCGGATCTGGCATCCCGCCCGCAGATTGTCGCGGCGAACAAATGTGACATGGCGACAGAGGAGCAGCTCGCGGGCTTCCGCGCTTTTGTAGAGGCGCAGGGCTACGAGATGTATGAAATCTGTGCGCCGATCGCGCAGGGGACAAAGGAGCTGATCTATGCCGTATCCCGAAGGCTCGACACGCTGCCGCCGATCAAGCAATATGAGATTGAACATGTCCCGCTCGCGGAAACTGAGCGGTTTGCGCGCAATGTCTTCGACATCCGGGTGGAGGATGGCGTCTATATTGTGGAGGCCGACTGGCTGATGCCTACATTGGGCATGGTCGATATGGATGACTATGAAAGCCTGCAGTACTTTCAGCGCGTCCTGCGGCAGAGCGGCATCATCGACAGGCTCGATGAGATGGGAATTCAGGAGGGGGATACGGTCAGCATCCTGAACTTTGAATTTGAATACATCCGATAAGGAGGGATTGCATGGATCTTTCGATCGAGACACAAAGCAATCCGAAGTTGTTGAGCCCGCTCACGCTGGCCTTTCTTGGTGATGCGGTGTACGAGCTGCTGGTGCGCAGGCTGGTCGTGGAAGCGGCGAATATGCCGGTAGGACAGCTGCATCAGAAGGCGGTTTCACTTGTAAATGCCGCCGCGCAGTCGGATGCCTTCGGCCGGATTGAAAAGATGCTCACCGAGGAGGAGCTTGCGATCTTTAAACGTGGACGCAATGCGAGCGCGTCAAGCACGCCGAAACATGCGGATATTGCACAGTACCGGCGCGCAACCGGAGTGGAAGCGCTGTTTGGCTATCTTTATCTGAAAGAGGAACAGGAGCGGATTGAGGAGCTGTTCCGGATGATCATGGAGACGATGCGGTAAATCGGGATGAAAGAAGGGGTGTGGATGGCTGCAAAGATGCCGGATCAGTTTTTTGATACATTGCTGGACCTTTTATTTGTGACGCTGGGCTGCGCGTCAGTAGCGTCAGGCATTCAGGCATTTATCGCGCCGAACCACATTGCTTTAGGCGGGGTGAGCGGCCTTTCGATCCTGTTCAACTATCTGAGCGGAGCGCCGATCGGCGCACTTTCGCTCCTCATGAACATCCCGCTGCTCCTGCTTGGCTGGAAATTTCTCGGCCGCGCCTTCACTGCCAAAACTTTGGCCGCGGTACTGATCTCCTCTTTCCTGCTTGATTATGTGGCGGTACTGGTGCCAAAGTATGAGGGGGACGCGCTGCTCGCGGCACTGTTCGGCGGTGCGCTCGTGGGGTTCGGGTTGGCGCTTGTCTTTATGCGCGGCGCAACCACCGGCGGAAGCGACATTGTCTCGCGGCTTCTGCAGCTGAAGATGCCGCACATCCAGCTGGGGCGCCTGCTGCTGGGGCTCGATGTTGTGGTAATCCTGATCTCGGCGGCAGTTTTTGGGCGAATAGAAACGGCGCTCTATGGAATGGTAGCCGTATTTACCTCTTCGCGGGTGATCGATGGGGTACTGTACGGCCGTGATACTGGGAAACTGGTTTACATCATGTCGAAAAAGGCAGGGGAGATCTCCGGCAGGGTGATGCTGGACCTGCAGCGGGGCTGCACGCTGCTCAAATCAACCGGCGCGTTCACCCAGAGCGATTCGCAGGTCATCCTGGTGGCGGTGCGCCGCCAGCAGTATTTCCAGCTGAAAAAGATTGTACAGCGGATCGATCCCGCCGCGTTTATCATTGTGACCGATTCGACCGAAGTGATAGGTCACGGATTCAAGCAGTTAAATGAAAAATAAGCAGAAAGAACCGCCGGACAGAGCCGGCGGTTCTTTTTCGATCGCGGATGTCCGTGATCAGGGTTAACGATTATTTATCGGCCGCAGTCGGTCGCGTTATTCTGCTTCTTTGCCTGGGTATTCTTCTGCTTGTGGCAATCGGTGGCATTGTTGGAAGCCGAATTGCTGAAGCTGTTGGAATTCTGGCTGCTGAAATTGTTGGAATTCTGTTCGTTGGTCAGGCTGTTCTGGTTCTTGCGGTTCTGTGCTTTGTTGGTTTCTCTGGACATTACCGTTTCACCTCTTTTCAAATATAGCGGTGATCCTAGTATTTGACCATGTTCAAAAAATATTCGTATCTTTTTCCTCTGAAACTGAAAGAAAAGATGTAAATTTTAGAAAAAAGGGCTTGACTAAACTATACAAATGTTGTATAGTTATAACCGTAGTAAACAAGTGAGACAGCTTGTGATTAAACATTTTAAGGAGGACTATTCTGATGAAAAAGTTTGTTTGCACAATTTGTGGATATGTTCATGAAGGAGATACCCCGCCGGAGTTTTGCCCGCAGTGCAAAGCGCCTGCTTCCAAATTTGAAGAGCAGGCTTCCAGTGGGCTGACCTGGGCGGATGAGCACAGAATCGGTGTTGCAGCTGGTGTCGATGCGGAGATCGTCGAAGGACTGCGCATGAACTTCACCGGTGAGTGCACCGAAGTGGGTATGTATCTTGCAATGGCGCGTCAGGCACATCGTGAAGGTTATCCGGAGATCGGCCTCTATTACGAAAAGGCTGCTTATGAAGAGGCGGAGCATGCCGCGAAATTTGCCGAGCTGCTTGGCGAGGTTGTCTTTGCGGACACCAAGAAAAATCTCGAGCTGCGTGTTGCGGCAGAGAACGGCGCGACCGCGGGTAAAAAGCAGATCGCGACCCGAGCCAAAGAATTGGGGCTTGATGCAATCCATGATACCGTTCACGAGATGTGCAAAGACGAGGCCCGCCATGGCTGTGCGTTCCAGGGGTTGCTGAACCGTTATTTCGGTAAATAAAACTGAAATCTGAATTGCCTATTTTAGCACGAAACAGAAATCTTTCTGTTTCGTGCTTTTTCATCCTTATGGACTTAAAGATACGGGAGATTTATAGTATAATAAAATCATAACTTTTCCCCCGCGGCTGGCGGCCAAAACTGGCCGGATAAGGGCATATCAGCAATAAGGAGCGCTTTATGAAGGAGTATCTGTCAATTACGGAAATGGCTTCGCTGCATCAGATTTCGCGCCAGACACTGATCTACTACGACCGCATCGGTCTGTTTTCACCGGCCTGCACCGGGGAAAACGGGTACCGCTGCTACAGTGCTTCTCAGATCCCGTTTCTGAGGGAAATCTGCTTTCTCAAATCGATCGGGGTAAAGCTCGCGGAGATTAAACGGCATATGAAAAATCGTGACCCGGCGGATGAGATCGCTCTCCTCGAAGGGCAGGAGAAGGCGCTTACCCGGGAAATCGAGGCGCTGTCCCGCACGCGGGTTTTGATCCGCGAACGGATCGCCCAGTATAAAAGTGTCTGCAGCGCAGCAGACGAGCGCTTTATACCGGCAATCCGGCATTTGGAGGAGCGGCGGATCGTGTTTATGCCCTGGCCTGACAATTCGGCGGACCGAAAGACGCTGCATCTTTCGGTGATGAAGCTGTGGGGGGTGTTGGCGGCGTATGATATCCCGCCATCCCAGCGGTTCGGATCGATTCTGAAAAAAGACGGGTTCAGGTCGCTTGATCCGCTTGTGGGCGCGGGTTGCTATCTGGAAATTCCTGCCGGATTTGACGCGCCCGGACAAACCCGGCTGCTTGCGGCAGGGGATTATGCCTGTATGAACAAATACGGCATGCCCTATGATACACAAGGCCTCACCAGCTTGCTTTGCTGGATTTCAGAAAACGGTTACGAACCGGTGGGGGATGCGGTCGACGCCTGCCTTTTGGATACCACATTTTATAAAGCGGAGCGGGATGTTGATTTCTGCCAGCTTCAGATTCCGGTCAAAAAAACCAAAGGAAGCACTTGACTGTATAGCCGCTATATACCTTAGAATAAAGACACAAAAAATGTCTCAGGAGGTATTTTATGTCTTGCGCTTATGAAGTCAACGATTTGCGCAGTGCGCTGAATTTGCTGAAAACCGTTCCCGGCCAGCTCACCGAATGTGACGAGCCGGTGGAGCCGCTTGCGGAACTATGCGGGGTATATCGTTATGTCGGCGCTGGCGGAACAGTGAAGCGTCCGACAAAAATCGGTCCGGCAATGATTTTTAATCGGGTAAAAGGACATCCGGACGCGCGTGTTGCCATTGGTGTGCTGGCCAGCCGCAGACGGGTTGGACTCTTGCTTGGCGAAGCGCCCGAAAAGCTTGGCTATCTGCTCAACCGCGCGGTGAATCACCCGGTTGACCCGGTTGTAATATCCGCGGAAAAAGCGTCCTGCCGTGAAGTGGTGCATTACGCGTCGGATCCGGATTTTGATGTGCGCAGGCTGGTTCCCGCGCCGACCAATACCGAGGAGGATGCGGGGCCATATATCACGATGGGGATGTGTTACGCCACCGATCCGGAGACTGGGGAGGGAGACGTGACGATCCACCGCCTCTGCCTGCAGGGGAAGGACGAAATTTCGATGTATTTTGTGCCGGGTGCCCGGCATCTGGATGTTTTTCGCAAAAAGGCGGAGGATGCAGGCAAGCCGCTGCCCATTTCGATCAGCATCGGCGTGGACCCTGCGATTGAGATTGCAGCCTGCTTCGAGCCTCCAACGACCCCGCTCGGCTTCAACGAGCTTTCGGTGGCAGGCGGCATCCGCGGCAGAGCGGTGGAACTTGCGCCATGTGTGACGATTGCGGAAAAGGCGATCGCCAACGCGGAATATGTGATTGAAGGCGAACTGCTACCAGGTGTGCGGGTAGCGGAGGATCAGAATTCCCACACGGGAAAGGCTATGCCGGAATTTCCGGGCTATACTGGCCCTGCAAACCCATCGATTCCCCTTATTAAGGTAAAGGCGGTTACCCACCGAAAAAATCCGATTATGCAGACCTGCATCGGTCCGAGCGAAGAGCATGTGAACATGGCGGGGATCCCGACAGAAGCGAGCATCATACAGATGGTCGATCGCGCTATGCCGGGCAGGCTGCAAAATGTTTACTGCCACTCTTCGGGCGGCGGCAAATATATGGCGGTGCTCCAATTTAAAAAGCTGATGCCGAGTGACGAGGGCAGGCAGCGGCAGGCGGCTTTGCTGGCTTTTTCTGCCTTTTCAGAGCTCAAACATGTTTTTCTGGTGGATGAGGATGTTGACCCGTTCGATTCGAATGACGTTCTCTGGGCGCTCAACACCCGGTACCAGGGAGACGTTGATACCGTCTTCCTGCCCGGTGTGCGCTGTCATCCGCTCGACCCTTCCCAAAATCCGGACTTCAGCCCGTCAATCCGGGATAACGGCATCTCCTGCAAGGTGATCTTTGACTGCACGGTTCCCTATGCGCAGAAGGAGCGCTTCCAACGCGCTAAATTTATGGAGCTTGATCCCAAACGTTTTGTTCCGGAGCTTTTCCCGGAGGATTGAACCGAAGGAGGCCGAAGATGAAAGGAAGGAAGAATCTGGTGATCGGCGTGAGCGGCGCGAGCGGCGCTCCGCTCGCCGCCGCGCTTTTGCAGACGCTGCGGGACTGTCCTAGCTGGTGCACACATTTGGTGATCACGCGGGGAGGCGAACTGACGATCGAGGCGGAAACCGGTATGACCGCGGCACAGGTAAAGGAGCTTGCGGACCGGGTTTACGACCCGTCGGAGCTTGGCGCGCCGATTGCGAGCGGTTCTTTTCGCACCGCGGGCATGGTGGTTGTGCCGTGCAGCATGAAAACGGTCGCCGGCATCGCGAACGGCTATTCGGAGAACCTTTTGCTGCGCGCAGCAGATGTAGCTCTCAAAGAACGGCGCAAATTGGTGCTCGTCGCACGCGAAACGCCGCTTTCGGCAATTCACCTGCGCAATATGTTGACCGTGACCGAGGCGGGTGCGGTGGTGCTTCCACCGGTGCTGACCTATTACCACAATCCCCAGAGCCTTGACGGAATGACCCTTCAGATCGTGGGAAAGATTCTGGATCAGTTTGGGATTGATGCACCTTTTTACAGCCGGTGGGGCATACGGACGGACCGTCCCGGAACCTCTTGAGATAATAAAAAAGCGCAGAAGAGAACAGGCCCTGCTTTCGCAGAGCCTGTTCTTTCTTAAGAGGAGTTAAAGTGGTTAGTCTGTAATTTCAGACTGTGGATATTTTTTGAGAATCCAGAATTTCATCATCAGGTAATAACAGATTCCGCCGACGATGATTCCGACAAAGAATGCGTAATCCGGAATGAGGAAGCCGCTGAGGGCGCCCGGAATCCAGACGATGAACGCCGCCGGGTTAAAGCCGTTGACGTAGTTATACTGGCCGGAGGTGTCATAGAGCGCTTTGATATTGAGCTGACGGTGACGCAGCATGTGATAGTCTGCGATCATGATGCCGACGACCGGTCCAAGCAGACAGCCAACGACCAGCAGGATGATGTTGACATGTGCTTCAAACCGCCAGGGCATCATCGCCATGCCGACACATCCGCAGATCACAACGGCGGTTGAGTATTTCAGTTTGCCCGGGAAGAGGTTAGAGAGGACGTATCCCGGAGGCATCAGGTTCTGAGCGGTATTTGTGGCGATCTGTGCAAAGACGACGAACGCCGAAAGTGCAAGAACGAGGATGACGGGATTATCCGCAAATACGACGGTCATAACCGTGATCGGATTATATTCGCCCGTGGCGATTCCGCTGGTCATGCCGATCAGCACGAACATGGTGATGACCGGAACCATGCCGAAGAACTGCGCGCACATAGCGCCTTTATTCTGTTCAAAAAACCCGCCGGATTCCTTGCGTTTGATAAACCGGGTCAGGTCGCATACGCTGACCGCCATGGTCGTCTGCGGGCCAGCCATGATTGCAATGCCCATCAACACGCTCATGCTGCCGTCTCCCGGCGCATTGATCACATCCCAGGTGATGTTGTAGTTTTTGATCAGGAAGTATTCGATATAGATACCGACAACGAGCAGAATAGGAGTGGCAACCCAGTCAAATTTTGCCATTGCGTTGACACCCATCGCACAGTTGACAACTTGTGCCGCAGCGAACAGGAAAACGATAATCCAGAGATTTGATTTTCCGAAAATGAGCTTGACGATCTCGTGGATTGCCATCGACCCCAGATAGGTCTGGAACCCAAACCAGAACATCGCGGGGATAGCGCGCACAAGCCCGGGCGCCTGGGAGCCTTTATAACCGAACGGGGCGCGCAGATAAATGGCGTAAGGCAGGCCATGCTTGATACCGATATCGCCGGTGAGGGTTAGCAGCAGCCAGACGAGGCCGTTTCCTGCAAGGCAGGCGAAGATGATCATTTTCGGAGAAAGTCCGGGATAAAGCTGTGCGCCGTTGATAAATGAAAGCAGCTGTACGTACATGCCGACGCACATTACGAAGAAGGTTACCGAAGTGATGGTCCGTTTTTCAGGCGGGGTTGGCATAAGGTCTTCATGGGTGGTAGAGCTGTCAAGCTCCTGCACGGCGGTGCTTTTCTCCATTTGGTCGCTCATGATGCTCCTCCTTTTCACACACAGTTATGAGGTGGATGATTTCTGTTCAGCCGAGAATTGGCACACCGCGGCGCACCATCCGGCCTTTGAACCGGTCGCCCACAAATTTTCCATCCTCCACGATGATATTGCCGCGAATCAAAGTGTGAGTGAGCTTTCCGGTGATATGGAAATCCTCGAATGGCGTATAGTCGGTTCCCATATGCAGATCCCCGGCATGCAGGACATAGGAGGCGTTCGGGTCCCAGAGAACAATGTCCGCATCCGAGCCGGCTGCCAGAATTCCTTTTTGCGGGAACATGCCCATCAGCTTTGCGTCGTTTGTCGAAAGCATCCGGACAAAATCGTTTTCGGTGATGCGTCCCTTTGCGACACCTTCTGAAAAGATGATCGCGGCGCGGGTTTCAATACCGGGCAGACCGTTCGGTTCTTTGGTGAAATCGTCCTTGTGGCTTGCTTTTTGCGCGAGATCAAAACAGCTGTGATCGCTGTTGATGACGTCGCAGAGACCTTCCGAAACCATTTTCCACAGGCCGTCCTGATCTGCCTGGGCGCGCATCGGCGGATTGCACATATAGTTCTGCGCGTCTGGACGACTGTAGACCTGCTCGGTCAGCGTCAGATAATGCGGGCAGAATTCGGTGAATACCGGCATTCGTTTTTTTGCCCAGCGGATGTAATCACAGACCTGCGAGGTGGTCATATGTACGAACACCGTTGCCGCGTCCGTTTCTTCGATCATTGGAAGCAGGTTCGCAACTGCGGTAACTTCGGTGACCGGAGGGCGGGTGAGCGGATGATAGTAGGGGGTGGTAAGCCCGCGGCGTACATATTCCGCAACGTTTGCCTCGATCATATCAGCGTTTTCCGCATGGATTTTAGCAACGCCGCAATGTTTTCCGATCAGCTGAAGAACTTTATAGATGCCGAGCTGTTCGAGCATGACCTCCCCGCGGTAGACGGTAAACATCTTGATGGAGGGAAATCCACCCGTCAGGATGTCCCGGACATCCGCCAGCGACTGATCATTCAGATGTGTGATCGCGCCATGGAAGGAATAATCGATGACCGACACATCCTTTGCCGCATGCATCCGTTTTTCAAGCGCCTGTATCGGGCGTTCATCCCCCACGGGTATGGCGAACTGCACCATTGTAGTGGTTCCGCCATAGGCGGCGGCAATCGTGCCGGTTTCCACCTGGTCCTTGGTGAAAAATTCTCCCTGCGCATCGTCAATATGGACATGGGAATCGATCAGTCCCGGCATCACAAGCTTTCCGGAGGCGTCAATGGTTTTAACTGCCTGGCCGAAATCCGATTTTCTGCCGATGCAGGCGATTTTTCCGTCTTTGATGCCGATATCCGCATCAACCGACCCGTCTGCATTTACAATGTGACCGCCGCTGATAATGAGGTCAAGCACAGGAAATCCTCCCCCCGGAACTTTTAGTTGTAGACCTTTTCGGTTGGCGTTTGATAGGTGTTAGATTTGCTTGTCTTAAGACCGAGATCAACAAGGCTTTCAGCAACCTTGACCGCGCACATCACGGTATCCAGAACCGGTACGCCAATCTCCTTCGAGACGATATCTGCAAAACCGCTCATCCCGGCGCATCCGAGGATGATGAGCTCCGCAAGATCCTGCTCGACAGCTTCGCGCGCCGCTTCGATCAGAGTCCGCCGCGCGTTTTCGAGATCATCGTGGAAGGCGAGAACCGGCAGATCCGGAGTGCGGATGGTGGCGACACGGTCGATCACACCATGGTGGCGCAACCGGTCCTCCATGTTTTTGCGTACCCGCGGAAGGGTGCTGACGATTGCAAACTTCCCACAGAGGAAGGTTGCGAGATGGAATGCGGCTTCCGCAACGCCGACAACAGGCTTATCGGTGATCTCACGCAGCGCGTCAACCGCAGGATCCCCGAAACAGGCAACCACATAGGCATCGTAACCGCCTTCGGCCTCCGCTTGGCGAACCACTTCTACCAGGTTGTAGGAGACCATCACTTCGTCGAGCGCGCCTTCGGCGCACGCGGGCCCATGCAGCGGATTGGTGCAGACGATCTCGGTGTCCGGACGGGCGGAAGCCCTGGCGGAAGCGCCGATGTCCCTGGTCATATCCTCTGAGGTGTTTGGGTTGATAACCAAAATTTTCATGTGTTACAACCTCCAATTTTTCCTGGAAATTGTTGTTTTGAGTAAACTACCTACCGGTCGGTAGCTTAAAGATATCATCAGAATTCAACAATGTCAATATAAATTATTAAAAATATACAAATAATTTTCCGGTGTGAAATTTAAAAAGCTTGACATAAGAAGTGGGAAAGCTTAGAATAAAAACAATCAAGATGGTTTATTCGATCAAAAAGGTTTGGAAATTTTTCATGACAAGAGATAAACTGATTGCGGTGGCTGAGAAGCTTTTCGCAAAATATGGCTATGATTATACTTCGCTTTCCCAGATTGCGGAGGAAACCGGAATCCGCAAAGCTTCCGTCTATGCGCATTTTGCGAGTAAGGCGGAATTGTTTTTAATGATCTACCAACAGACGCATGACCGCACACTCGCGCAGATTCGGGAGACTTACGAAGACGACCGGCTGAAATGCTCGGAGAAGATGAAAAAGATATTCAAGTGCATCTGCAGAAGCGAGTCGCTGGGTTTCTTCCGGGCGACGATGTTTCCACCAAGCGAGCTCAAGAGCGAAACGCTGCCGATCTTTTTTGATTTTGAAAACGACGTCAAAAAGATGCTTTCTGCGACGATCCTGGAAGCGCAGCAGAATGGGGAGCTGCGCGGCTATCCGGTGGAAAACATCATAGACATGTTTTTCTATGTACTGGACGGGCTGATGGCAAAAAGCCTGTTCTATACGGTCACCGAATACCGGCAGAAGGTGGAGATGGCCTGGTCGATGTTCTGGGAAAGCATTGCGGCGCCAGAGTGAATGGGGAAGGCGGAAGCCTTCTCTTTTTGCCATACAAAACAGAATATAAGCGGCCCTGGCAGGAAAATTCCTGCCAGGGCCGCTTTTTGTAGCATTGCACAAATTTATCAAAAATAAACCTGTCATAACGGAAAAAATTAGCAAAATAAAAAAAATCTATTGACTTTGCCAGCCTGAAAGAATAACATGAAAGCACAAAATGCCATATAAAAGAATGATGTTCCGTATAAAAGAACAAAAGGAGGAAGCAAATTGATTCAGGTAAAAATTTATGGATTGGGAGGACAGGGTGTTGTGACCTGCGGAAAGATCATGGCGTATGCCTATGCGATCAACCAGGGAAAGTTCGCGCAGACCATCCCCGCATACGGACATGAACGCAGAGGCGCCCCGGTGAACACCAGCTTGATCCTCAGCGATGAAGCAATCCCCACAAAGTCGTTTGTATATGATCCGGACTATGTCATGGTGTTCGACGTTTCGCTGCCGGAACGGCATGTGGATCTGTTTGAGGGCGTGGACGACGATACCGTCTTTGTCTTTAACGCGCCTGAGATCCCGGATTACATGAAAGGTCGCCCGAATAAAACCTATATCGTGGACGCTGAACACGCCGCGCTTCGCAATATTGGGCGTGACATTCCCAATACTGCGATGGCGGGTGCCTTTGCCGCGCTGGGGATCGTGGAGATCGGCGCTGTGGAAAAATCCATTCAGGAATTCTTCAAGGAAGGGGAGGACGGCAGAAATGTTAAAGCAGCAAGAGAATGCCACGACGCAGTCCGTGAAGCGTAAGATTTATTTTGGACCGGTTGCCACCCATGTCACAGATGTGGACACTGGGGCATGGAGAATCCTGACACCGGTGGCAGATGATGAAAAATGTATCCGCTGCGGCATCTGCCAGAAACATTGTCCTCTGGCGATCATCCAGGTCGACCGGGAAACGCCGTTCACAGTGGATCTGCGGTTCTGCAAGGGCTGCGGGATCTGTTCTCAGGTCTGCCCGAAGGACTGCATCGCAATGACAGAGATTGGCAAAGGGGGGGAATAAGGATGGGTGCACGTAAATTACTCGATGGAAATATGGCGATGGTGGAAGCCATGAAACGCGCCAGGGTCGGTGTGATTTCTGCCTATCCGATCACGCCGCAGAGCCCGGTCGCGGAAAAATTGAGCGAATATGTCGCGGATGATTCCCTCAAAGCGGAATACATCCGCGTGGAATCGGAACATACGGCCCTTTCCTGCGCAATCGGCGCACAGCTGACCGGTGTGCGCGCATGCACCGCGACTTCATCGGTCGGCCTGGCGCTGATGCACGAAGTCCTCGGCATTGCGGCGGGCTGCCGCGTACCGATTGTCATGGGTATCATCAATCGTGCGCTGGTCGCCCCGTGGAGCCTCTGGTGCGATCATCAGGACGCGATGGCAGAACGCGATTCGGGCTGGATTCAGATTTATGCGGAAAGTGTCCAGGAAGTTTTCGATTACATGATCTACGCCTACAAGCTTGCGGAACACGAGGATGTCCTGCTTCCCGCAATGGTATGCCAGGACGGATTTTTCCTCTCGCATACAGCGGAAATCGCAATGATCCCGGATCAGGAAACGGTGGATTCCTTCCTGCCCGCCTATATCAGCAAAAATACCTATCTCGATGTGAACAATCCCATGTTCATCAACAATCTGACTCCCTCCTCGGAGTTCGGGGAGATGCGCCGTCAGCAGAAGGATGGATTTGATGCGGCCAAGGCGGTGGCTCCCGCGATCATGGAGGAATTTGAGCAGGCGTTCGGCCGCAAGCTTCATATAGTGGAAGCTTACCGCTGCGATGACGCGGATGTGGCGCTGGTGACCATCGGCTCAATGTCTGGAACAGCTAAACATACGGTTGATATGCTGCGCGAAGAAGGCAAAAAAGTCGGCGTGCTGCGGTTGGTATTTTTCCGACCGTTCCCGCATGAGATGGTGCGGGAGGCGTTGAAAAATGTTCCCACCATCGGTGTTCTCGACAGGAGCGCGGGTCTCGGTGCGCAGGGCGCGCCGGTCTATGTGGAAGTGAAGGCTGCGGCCGGGGATTGCGGTGGAAGCATCACTTCGCTGGTTGGCGGTCTCGGAGGCCGCGATATTTCGGTCGCGACGATCAAAAAGGCGTTTGATCATCTTTATGCGGTCCATGAAGGCAGAGCCGATGCGGATGAGCAGGTATGGGTCGACGTACGGGCGGATTACAACGAGCTGCGCCGCAAGATTGGAGGAAATGACTGATGTATCAAATAGAGACAGTATCGAAGGGCCTGGTAGCGCATGGCGTCAGCACCTGTCATGGATGCGGCCTTGAATTTGTTATCCGCACGGTGGTTGAAGAGCTTGGCCCGCGCACCATTATCGTAATCCCGCCGGGATGTTCCGCCGTTTTTTCCGGATGTTCCTATGAAACGGCCCTCAAAATTCCAGGTTTCCAGGGAAATCTGGAAAACACAGCGGCCTATGCGGCGGGCATCAGCCGCGGCTTGCGCGTGCAGGGGATCGAGGATGTCCATGTGCTTGGTTTCGCGGGTGACGGCGCCACGGTCGATATCGGGCTGCAGGCACTTTCCGGCGCGATGGAACGCAATGAAAATATTATCTATGTCTGTTATGACAACGAGGCGTACATGAATACCGGTATCCAGGGATCGGGGTCCACTTCCTATCACGCATGGACTACCACGACCCCAGCGGGTAAAAAAGGAATGCCCAAGGATATGATGATGATTGCGAAAGCGCATAAGATCCCATATGCGGCAAGTGCGTCGGTCGGCTATCTGGACGACCTGAAACGAAAGGTGAAGAAGGCCAAGAACGTCAAAGGAATGGCTTATCTGCATGTCTGCGCTCCCTGCCCGACCGGATGGGGCTATAAACCCGAGGATACCGTCAAGATCGCGAAGCTCGCAGTTGATACCGGCGCATGGGCCCTTTATGAAATTGAGGACGGAAAGGTTCATATCACAAAGAATGTCGCAAACCGCAAGCCGATCGAGGAATACCTGAAGATCCAAAAGAGGTTCAGGGGCATGTCGGATGACGACATCCGTTATCTCGGAGAGCAGGTCGCAAAAAATTGCGACGAGCTGGAACGTCTGGAAAAACTCTATCAGTAAGAGGAGGATTGGATGAGAGCGCATGATTTGGATTGCCTCTTTTACCCGGATTCAGTCGCGGTGGTCGGCGCGTCCAACCATCCGAGCAAAGCGTCCTACCATGTAATACATAACATGCTGAAAGACGGGTACAAAGGCAGAATTTATCCGATAAACCCCAAGGAGAGCGAAGTTCAGGGCCTCAAATGTTATCCGGCGCTGAAGGATATTCACGAGAAGGTCGACCTTCTGGTCATCGGCATTGGGGCTAAATTTGTACGCGAAGTGTTCTATCAGGCCCGGGAGCGGGACGATATCAAAGGCGCGATTATCATTTCCGCCGGCTTTGCCGAAACTGCGATCCCTGAACGGGTCGCATGGCAAAAGGAGATCGCGGAAATTTGCAGGGAGAAGGGCATTCGTCTGTTCGGGCCGAACTGCAATGGCATTATGAACGCGGAAAACGGGATCAACACCTCGTTTGCGCCAGGCGTGAAAATGCGGCTTGGGAATGCCGCCTATTTTTCCCAGTCGGGCGCGCTGGGCGGAACGCTGGTCGTCTTTGCGGGCGAGCAGCCGGTCCCGATGGGCTTTAACAAATGGGCTCATATGGGCAATATGTCCGACGTGACCAACATCGAAGTGCTGCGGTATTTCGGATCAGACGACGCGATCGATGCGATTGCAGGTTATATGGAGAGTGTGCGGGATGGGCGTGAGCTCATGGAAACCGCCGCCCAGATCACTTGTAAAAAGCCGGTCCTGGTTCTCAAGGTGGGCCGCACCGAACTCGGCTCTCGCGCGGCACAGTCGCATACTGGCAGCCTGGCAGGGTCGGATGCCATCTACGAAAGCGCCTTTAAACAGTGCGGTATCGTGCGTGTGCAGGATGTGGAGGAGCTTACCAATGCGATGAAAGCGATCTCTTTCTGCAAGAAGATGAAGGGCAACCGTGTGGCGGTCCTGACCGAAGCGGGGGGACCGGGAATCATCTGTATGGACGCGCTGGTTGCGGGCGGCGTGGCCGAACTGGCCCCGATGTCCGAGGCGACCCGCGACCGGCTGGTGGAGTGTCTGCCGGAGATGGCGATGGTCTGCAAACCCAACGGCTATGTCGACATGTCGGCCGCCGCGATGGAAAAGGAGCACGAGGAGGCGCTGCGCGCCGTGCTCGAGGACGATCAGACTGACGGCGTGATCATGATTTCGCTCCCGCCGACCTTCCTGCCCGCCCTCGAAGTGGTCAAGGGGCTTGTCCCAGTCATCAAAGCGTATCAAAAACCAGTGTTCCTCTGCCTGTTCAAGGGAGAAGCGATGGCTGAGGCCCGCGCTTACCTGGAGGAGAACGGCATTCCGACGTTTGACACGCCGAATCAGGCGGCACAGGCGATGGGCGACCTGATCCGTGCTTCCCGAAATCTGGGTGAGGTGCGTTTTACCCGCGGCAGCGAAGCGGAAAATCCGCATCCGCTGGTAAAACAGGCGCATGAAGAGGGCCGCAACCTGCTTGAGCCGGAAGCGATGAATCTGCTTCGGGATTACGGGATTCCGGTCGGAAAGTTTGGATGGGCGAAGAGCCGTGCGGAGGCTGGAAAACTGGCCGATGAAATTGGATATCCGCTCGTCATGAAGATTGTTTCTCCACAGATCATCCATAAGAGCGATTACGGCGCGGTGAAGCTCAACCTGCAAAACCGCACGCAGGTCGAGGAGGAATACGATAAACTGATTGCCCATGTGCTCTCGCTTAAGCCGGACGCTGAAATGAAAGGGGTCATCCTTGCGCCAATGGTGAATGGCGGCGTGGAGGTGATCGCGGGCATGGTGAAGGACCCGCAGTTCGGCCCGTCGATCATGTTTGGCAGCGGCGGCATCCTGGTTGAACTGCTCAAGGACGTGAGCTTCCGCATCGCGCCGCTGCGGGAGCAGGACGCGGAGGATATGATCCGCGAGACCAAAGCCTACAAGATGCTTTGCGGTATGCGCGGGGATAGCCCGAAGGATATCGGCGCAATGGTAAACCTGCTGGTGAGCCTCGGCCGGCTTGCCGCGGAGAACCCGATGATCCAGGAGATCGATCTCAATCCGGTCAAAGCGCAGGAGCAGGGGATCAATATATTGGATGCGCGCATCATCATCGGATGATAAAAAGAATACTTTTATATAGTCGGAGGAAGAAATTATGTTTGATACCATTGCCGAATACGGCCATGAAAAAATTGTGTATTGCTACGAGCCCGATGTCAATCTGCGTGCAATCATCGGTGTCCACAGCACCGCGCTGGGTCCTGCGGTAGGAGGCTGCCGGATGCGCAAATACGCAACCGACGAGGAGGCACTGTTCGATGTGATGCGTCTGTCCCGCGGCATGAGCCTGAAAAATGCGGCGGCGAACCTCGGTGTGGGCGGCGGAAAAAGCGTGATCATCGCCGACCCCTTCACGGAGAAAACCCCGGAACTGCTGATCGCTTTTGCGGAGGCAATCGAATCGCTCGGCGGCATCTACTGGACTGCGGAGGATGTGGGCATGTCGGTAGACGACCTCAACCTCATCTGCCGGCACACCAAATATGCCATGGGCGGGACCGAAAACCCCTATGGCCTCGGCGACCCGTCTCTGCCGACCGCCTACGGCGCTTTCTTGGGAATCAAGGCCGGCGCGGAGATCAAAATGGGCATTACCGACCTCTCTGGCGTGAAGGTTGCGCTACAGGGCGTTGGGAACGTCGGCACCCAGCTGTGCGGGCTTCTGACCAAGGCGGGCGCGGATGTCACCGTTACCGACGTAAACACCGCCCGTGTTGAAAACGCGGTGAAGGAATACGGCGTCAAGGCGGTTGCGCCGGACGACATCTACGACGTCGACTGTGACATCTTTACGCCTGCGGCCTTCGGCGGTTCGATCAATGAAAATACCATCCCCCGCCTGACGGCGAAGCTTGTGGTCGGCCCGGCCAACAACCAGCTGCTCAAGGACTCCGACGCGGTGCTGCTTGCGAAACGGGATATCTATTTCATCCCGGACTTTATCGTCTCCTGTGGCGGCGTTACGATGGGAACAGCGGAAATGTTCCATCTGACCTATGATGAGGCGTTCAAAAAAATCGAGATCGTTACCAGCAATGTCCACGAGGTCGACCAGATCGCCCGCACCAGGGGAATCACAACCAACGAAGCGGCGCTCGAAATGTCCTGGGGCCGCATCCGCGCGGCAAAGGCAGCCAAAAAAGCCGCGAAATAAAAGGCTGCAGCCGTAACCGGCGGATCGAATCTGAGAATGGGGTGACAAGATGAACGGCAAAGAAAAACAGGTGTGCGATTATCTGGAGGAAAAACGGGACGATATCATCCGGCTTCTGCAGGACCTTGTCTCAAAGGAGAGCGTCAATCCGCCGGGAGACACCCGCGGCGCGGCGCAGGTGATTCTTGATAAGCTGGGCGAGTACCGGATTCCCTGTCAGGAGATCGTTTCGAACGAAGTGCATAAAAGTCTCCTTGCGACCATCGGTGAAGGCAAACAGAACCTGCTGTTCAATGCGCACATTGACACGGTGCCGGTTGGAGACCTGCAAAAATGGACGACTGACCCCTTCAACGAGCCGCTGCATGGGAACATCATGTATGGCCGCGGCTGCGCGGACGACAAGGGCGGCGTGGCTGCAATGGTCATGGCGATGTGCGCGCTTAGGCGCTGCGGTATCGATCTGAAGGGGCGGATGACCGTGAACCCGGTGGCGGACGAGGAGACCGGCGGGGAGAACGGCGCGAAGTATCTGCTCGAAAACGGCTATCTCAAGCCGGATATGGTGGTTGTCGGGGAAATCACAACCAACGAGGTTGCGATCGTACACAAGGGACTGGTTTGGTTCAAGATCACTTCGAAAGGCAAAACCGCGCATGCCAGCACCCCTTGGGACGGCGTGAACGCCATCAGCAAAATGGTGGGGTTCCTCCATAAAGTGGAACAATATTATAAGGAAGAACTCCCCCGGCATATCGATCCGCTGACCCCGCCAGCCACCTATAATATTGGTACGATTGAAGGCGGCCCCAAGGTGAACGTCGTTTCTGACATCTGCACAGTGATGCTCGACCGCAGGATGCTTGCGGAAGAGAGCCTGGAATTTGTGGAGAATGAACTGCAAAAATTGCTGGATGAATACAAAGCGGAGGACCCGGAAGCGGACATCACTTTTGAATGCGTAAACTATTCGCCGTCCCTGCGCACAAGCCCGGATGAGGAGCTGGTGAAAAAATCACTCGCGGTGGTCTCGGAATTCGGTAGAAATGATCAGCCGGTCGGCTATAAGCAGTCGAGCGACGGACGGTATTTTTCCGTGCGTGGCATTCCCACTGTACTCATCGGCCCAGGCGTCGCTTCGGTGGGGCACACTCCGGATGAAAACATTGATGTCA
Organism: Anaerotruncus sp. AF02-27; assembly: GCF_003465835.1. NCBI lineage: Bacteria > Bacillati > Bacillota > Clostridia > Eubacteriales > Oscillospiraceae > Anaerotruncus > Anaerotruncus sp. AF02-27. The sequence continues at coordinate 149,222 of NZ_QSBX01000006.1, forward strand.
GGGAAGTGGTTGAGTGCGCAAAAATCTATGCTGTGCTGGCGATGCGCCTGCTCGGATATAAGGAGTGACCCAACCCCGGCGCCGTATGCCGGAAAACAGATCGGACAAACAGAAAAGAGGCACTGACAAATGTAGAGGAGGCATTGGAATGAGCAAACAGGCGGAACACAAGGTAGACCTAACCAGAGTCCCCGATGACAGGCGGTTATTTGGAACCGTCAGCTATATGCTGATGTGGTGGTCGTCGGTCATTGTCATCCAGGGATTCATGCTCGGACAGAGCATGCTTCCGCCGGTGGGCGGGCTGAATATCTTTCAGGCGCTGACCGCGATGGTTGTCGCAAGCCTTACCCTGGCAATTTTCTTCTCGCTGAACGGTTCGGCTGGGCTCAAATACGGCATTCCCTTTGCGATCCATTCCCGTTCATCCTTTGGCGTCAAAGGGAGCAAGATCGCGACCCTCCTGCGCGGAGTTCCAGCTCTGTTCTGGTTCGGCATCGCCACCTGGATTGGGGCGGATGCGATCGCAATGGTCACCCAGACAATGTTCGGATTTGGAAACACCATGGTTTACTTCTTTATTTTCCAGATTCTCCAGGTAATTCTGGCGGCCTCCGGTATTCAGTCGATCAAATGGTTCGAAAGCTCAATGGCGATTATCATCGTTCTGATCATGGGCTATATGATGATCAGCATTTCCCAGAATTTCGGCGATCAGCTCACCGCAAATTGGACCTCGGCAGGAAGCTGGGGCATGCCGTTCATCACTTCGGTTGTCGCGCTGGTCGGCGCGGTGTTCACCAGTTCGGTAAACAACTCGGATCTGACCCGTTATCTCAAAAACAGCCAGAAGGTCAACTGGATCGGCCATCTCGCAGGTATTCCGATTTCAAACGCTTTCCTCGTTGGCTTGGGCATCATGTCCGGCGCGGCGGTTGGCGAGTGGGACCCGGTCAAAGCCCTGGTCAAGATCGCCCCGAATACCGCTACCGCGATGCTGATTCTGATCTTTATCGCGCTCGCGCAGATTACCACAAACCTGACGATGAATGTTCTGCCTCCAGCGCTCACGCTGATGGATTTTGTCCCGAAGATCGGATGGAAAACCTCCTGTGTGATCGTCGGCGTGCTTGGCGTCGTCACCTGTCCGTGGCTGCTCTTCAACAGCCAGGGGTTCTTCGGGCTCATCAACGCATATTCCGCATTCCTTGGTCCGGTGCTTGGCGTCATGCTGGCGGATTATTTCTTCATCCGTAAACAGACCCTCGATATCGACGAGCTCTATAAAGAAAATAACACCAAATACCGCTTTACAAACGGCTGGAATCTCGCGGCGCTTATCGCGGTCGGTATTGGCGGAATCTTCGGCATTATCTTTAACAGCCTTTCCTGGCTGGTTGCCATGCCGATCGGTCTGGTCGTTTACATGATCCTGTATCCGATCATCTATAAAAGCCATGACGCGAAGGTTAAGGCGTAAGTTCGGTTCGTAGCGCTGCCATCGGAAGATGACATCACATTAATTAATAAGGACAAGGGAGGATGAATCATGGATCTCATTATCAGAAACGGCACGGTCGTATCCCACAAAGGCAGGCAGATTGCAGATGTCGCCGTTAAAGACGGAAAAATTTTCGCGGTCGGTTATCTGGGCGATATGAAGGGCGACAAGGAGATCGACGCGAAGGGAAAATTTGTGATTCCCGGCGGCATCGACACGCACACCCATCATGAAAATCCGTTCCAGGGCTGCTGCGGCGGCGATGATTTCTACACCGGTTCGATTGCGGCCGCTTGCGGTGGAACCACTACCATGATGGACTTCTCGATCACTGACCCGGGCAGCCTGCCGTACGAGTTTGCACAGGGCCGCATCAAAAAAGCGCTTGACCGCGGCATCGTCATCGATTTCAGCTTCCACTGCTGCCTCAAAGAGATGAGCGATGCGATCCTCGAGCAGGTCAAAGATGTGATCGATCTGGGCCTTGCGTCGTTTAAGGTGTACATGGTTTACGCGAAAGAGAAGATGATGATGGACGACGGTATGCTTCTCGACCTCATCAAGGAAGCTACAAAATATGGCGGCCTTGTGGGCGTCCATGCCGAAAACTGTGCGATCGCGGACTATAACGTTGCAAAAGCGATCGAGCGGGGCGATGTCGACTGGATGGCGCACGCCACAACAAAACCGAATCTTGTGGAATATGAGGCAATCCAGCGCGCAATCACACTGGCGCGCAGCTGTGACACCGCAATGTATATCTATCACATGTCCACCAAGGAAGGCGCCCAGATGCTGATGGACGCGCAGGCGGAGGGACGCCCGGTCTATGCTGAGACCTGCGCGCATTATCTGCGCCTGACAGACGAGATCTTCACGGGCGACGACGGATATCTCAACCTGCTCAGCCCGCCGCTGCGCAAAAAAGAGGACCAGAACAAGCTGTGGGAAGCGCTCAGCAAAAAGGCGATTTACTGTACTGGTTCCGACCATGCGCCTTTTACCATCGCGGAAAAATCTATGCGGCTTGAAAAAGGCCCTGATGGAAAGTTTATCCATGACTTTACCAAGGTTTGCAACGGCGCGCCCGGCATCGAGCTCAAGCTGCCGACCCTGATAAACGGCGTTAGCGAAGGGAAGATTACCTGGGAGCAGCTGGTCTTTGCAAACAGCTACGGCGCGGCAAAGATTTTCGGCATGATGGGTAAAAAGGGCGAGCTTACCCCGGGCGCGGACGCGGACATCGTCATCGTTGACCCGAACAAGGAAAAGACCATCACCGGTCCGGAAGTGCTGCATATGCACTGCGACCACACCCCGTACAAAGGCCTGCATTTCCAGGGCTGGCCGGAGATGACCATCCTGCGTGGCAAGATTATCGTCAAGGATGACGAGTGGGTCGGCGACAAAGGCGACGGCGAGTTCGTCAAACGCAGGATCGAGCCGGAAGTGCTCAAGACTTCTTCCTGGTACAAAGACTGATATCCCACGTCACATTTCATCAACATACTGCCCAATGGGCGTGCGCGTCATACGTGGTACGCGCACGCCCATTTCTTTTTTTCAGAAAATATGATAAAATAAGACACGGCAAAATGAATTTGCGCCCGCAGGGCAGATCGGATGTGCAGTATGATCGATCATGAAAAAAAACCGGTCTTGCAGTCGGTTGCAAATGCGCTCGATATATTGAAGCTTTACAGCGACAGCGAACCGGAGCTGGGGATCAGTGAGATCAGCAAACGCATGCAAATTGGAAAGTCGACCGCTTTCCGGCTGGTTTCCACCTTGATGTATGCGGGATTTTTGGAACAAAATCCGGAGAATTCCAAATATTACCTTGGGACTGCGCTGCTGCAGCTGAGCAGACTGGTGATGAATCGTATGAACATTATCCGGGATGCGCACCCGTACCTTGTAAAGCTGTCCGGCAAGATTGGGGAAACCGTACACCTTGTGGTGCTAAATGGATATAATGCCATGTTTGCCGATAAGGTGAAAGGTACCAGCATTGCCAATATGGGTTCCTCTATCGGGGTGACGATCCCGGCGCACGGGACCGCGAGCGGAAAGGTCCTGCTCAGCTATAAGAGCGACGAGGAGATTGAGGACTATCTGCTCCATGTAAAACTCGAACAATATACCCTGCATTCCCTGACCCGTCCGGAACAGGTCAGGGAAGCGATTGCGAACGCCCGCATAAACGGGTATGCGGAGGACCTTGAGGAAACGGAGGAGGGACTGCGGTGCCTCGCGGTTCCCATCTTCAACTTCAATGGGAACCCAGCGGGTTCAATCAGTATTTCGGGAGCGTCTTCCCGCATGGAGCGCAACTGGAGCGTTTACTTGGAGGAGATCCGTGCGGCAGCGGCAGAAATCTCTCAGAAGTTGGGCTACCGGCAGCCCTGAAGATAAAAGGACGCCGATCCTTTATTAAAAGTGAAACCGCGGCTGGCATTTTGCCAGCCGCGGTTTGGTTCTTTAGCAGTTGTAATACTGCCTTGCAGACGAACTGCTTCAGTTGGATATTCCTTTTTCCTTCCCGCAATTATTTGAGAAGGAGCTCCTTTTTTTCGAGAATCGCAGCCACAGCGATACACGCCGGACAATCGCAGAAATTTGCACCGGCGGCCTTGATGTCCTTTGCATGGGCGGCAATGTTTTTTGCGGCGTCCGCGCCAAAATACCGGGAGCCGGCATCGGATTCTGCAAAACCGATCAAATTGTCAATGGGCATAATATCTGCTTCCAGCTCATCGATATATTTTTTCGTTTCCGCCGCTTCCTTTTCGGTTCCAACGGCATCCAGCCAGTCCTGCGCCGCAGCTTTGGTTTCTCTGCTGCATGTGGGGGCGTTTATGAGTTCGTGCGTCTTTTCAATCACAAAATCCAATGCGCTTTTATCCATATTGCTGCTCCTTCTTTCCCTGGAATTTGTCTATATAGTACCATATTTATTCCGTTTTCGCAAATTTTGTTTGGAACAGAAAAGGCAAGGGCCGTGTCCGGTCCTTGCCGCTTTGTTTCAGAAAAGGTCAAAAGAAAAACTCGGGGTCCTGTGTAAAACTGCACTGGAAATCTGCATAATAAGGGAGGAGCAGATAAGTGGTGCGGGCGATCCGCTCCAATTTTGCATTTTTCGCGTATGCTGCTCCGGCGAGGAAATCGAGCAGGCGTCGGGTGTCCTCCGCAGGCATGTCCGTAAGGTTGAGGACAACCGCGCGGTTGGCGCCCAGATGATCAGCGGCCTTGAGGGATTCCTGATAGGTCGTTGGCCTCATAAGGACAGTTTGAAAGGGATCCGCGCTTGCCGTGGTTTTGCATGCGGATTCCGCGGCTGGCTCGCTGGGAACATCCTCATAAAAATCGTCTTCCGGATAACCGATCCATGATTTCCATTTTTTTGCAAGGCCCATAATAACCTCCATCAATCAAAACAGCGTACAAAAATCTTTCTATATTATAGCGCAAGATACGCTCTATTTCAAGTGACAGCGGCGTTTTACCAAAATTGACCATCCAAAAAGTTCCTAAAACGGAAGATTTCCCCCCAAAGACCTGTATGCGGATGGAAAGCAATTTACATCCTCCTGTAATAGAACGCGTCCGATTACGCAATAATAGTACCATCCTGCTGAAAACGAATAAAGGATTGGGACTATGAAAAAAATAACATTTCGCAATAAACTTGGCTATATGCTTGGCGATGTGGCCAACAATATGACATTTGCAATGTCAGCGACCTTCCTGCTGTCCTTTTACACTGATGTGGCGGGGATTTCCGCGGCAGCGGCCGGCACGCTTTTTCTGGTGGCGCGGTTTTGGGACGCGGTAAATGACCCGGTCATGGGCGCGATTACCGACAAGCTGTTTGCACGCCGGCTGCGCAGAAACAAAGGAAAACAGGTGGATAAATTTAAACCGTTCCTGCTGCATGGATCCTGGATTGTCGTGGCGGCGGCAATCCTGATGTTTTTCATGCCGTCCGGTTTTTCTACGGTTCAGCGGCTCGTATGGGCGTATGCGACCTATATTGTCTGGGGAATGGCGTACACCTTCGTCAACATCCCATACGGTTCGCTTGCGGCCGTCATGACCCAGGATACTGCCGAACGCGCCTCGCTTTCAGTGGCGCGCGGGATCGGCGGCACAGTCGGAAACCTGGTGCCGCGTATGCTTGTGCCGCTCATCCTGAGCGCCTTCGCGGACGAAGCGCGCGGTTATCTGGTTTCGATGGTTGTGATGGGCGCGATTGGGATCGTATCCTATCTGATCGCTTACTTTTCAGTCGACGAAAACATCAAATCCGCTGTTCCGGCGCACCGTCCGGAGGAGGACGGCATCCACTTGCTCGCCTACCTGAAGGTGCTTATGCATAACCGACCATTTATCGCGGTTTCAGTTGCTTCGATTTCAATGATCTTCGGCATCATGATCAACGGCTCGATGTTGATTTTTTACTTCAAAAATAACCTCAACGCATTCGAACTGATGGGTGTGACCACCATTATCAGCATGGTGCCTTCGCTGCTCATCGCCCCGTTCCTTTCAAAACTGGTGCGTAAATTCGGCTTGCAGAAGACCGCTTCGGTGGGAAGTTTGATTGCCGGGATCGTATTCGGCGCAATGTTTCTGCTGCCGGACAATATCTGGATCTATATTGTGCTTTCATTCCTGTCGGCAATCTTTATGAATGTACCGAATTCTCTTGTCTGGGGGATGGTGTCGGACTGCATCGATTATAACCAGTACCTGACAGGCAACCGGCAGGAGGGTGTGATATACGGTTCTTACAGCTTTGTGCGCAAGATGGGTCAGGCACTTGCGGGCTTTCTGGCGGGGGTGGGGCTGGAACTGGTCGGTTACAATGCAAAGCTGCTGGAGCAGACCTTTGGGACGCTGCTGGGCATCAAATTCCTGACGCTGGGATTTCCCGCGATCGGTATGCTGATCGCATTTGTGGCATATCAGTTTATCTGGAATCTTACACCAGAAAAACAGGATGAGATTTTGAAAAAAATCAATGAAGAATAAGGAGTTTCAACGATGACAAATTCATTTTTATATCCAATTGAGAGCAAAACGCGGCAGGTAAAGGACCTTTGCGGTCTGTGGAAATTCAAACTTGACAAGCATAACGAGGGCCGTGCGGCTGGCTGGAAGGACGGGCTTGCCGGGACCATCCCGATGGCGGTGCCGTCGAGCTACAACGACATCTTCACCCAGAAGGAGCTGCGGGAGCATGTCGGAGACGTCTGGTATCAGACCGAAACCTACATCCCCAAAGAATGGAAGGACCGCGAAGTGGTCCTACGGTTTGGTTCAGCCACTCACAGCGCAGTGGTTTGGGTGAACGGCGTGCAGGTCGCGCAGCATCAGGGCGGCTATATGCCATTTTCGGCGCGTCTCAATGAAGTTGTGACTTTTGGAGAAAGATGCAGGATCGTCGTTGTGGTCAACAACGAATTGAGCTACACCACCATCCCGACTGGTGTGCAGAAAACCCTGCCGAACGGGCGAAAAGTGCAGTCCCCGTTCTTTGATTTTTTCAATTACGCGGGCCTGCACCGTCCGGTCAAACTGCTGGCGCTGCCGAAGGAGCATATCCATGATATCACGGTGAGTACCGACTTTGCAGATGGTGAAGGGAAGATCCGTTATGATATCACAGCTGCAGGCGAACACAGCGTAAATGTTGAAGTGTTCGACGAAGCCGGAAATCAGGTTGCCAGCGCACATGGGAAAACTGGTGAAGTCGCGATCAAGGACGTGCGTCTCTGGGAACCCGGCAACGCTTATCTTTACGATTTTAAGGTCACGCTGGCCGAAGGGGAGGAGCTGCTTGACGAATATGTCCTGCCGGTTGGTATCCGTTCGGTCGAAGTAAAAGGTAACCGTTTCTTTATCAACAAAAAGCCATTCTACTTTAAAGGATTCGGCAAGCATGAGGACTGCGCGATGCACGGTCGGGGATATGACCCGGTGGTCATGCTGCGCGATTTCGAGTTGCTGCGGTGGATTCATGCCAATTCGGTCCGCACAGCACATTATCCCTATTCGGAGGAGTTTATGCGCCTGTGCGACCGGGAAGGGCTGGTCGTTATCGATGAGACGCCCGCTGTGGGGCTTTTCGACCAGCTGATGAACTTTCTTGGCGCGGGCACCGGCAAACAATCCCGTTTCTTCGAGCGGGAGATTGTTCACACTGAGACAATCGAAAACCATAAAGATGCGATCCGGGAACTTGTTCTGCGGGATAAGAACCATCCCAGCGTGGTGATGTGGTGCCTTGCGAATGAGCCGGACTCCTCGCTTGCGCAGGCGGAGGATTACTTTGAGAAGATTTTTTCCTATGCGCGTACGCTCGACGTACAGAAGCGCCCGATGACCTTTACCAATATCATGGTGGCACCATATGGAAGCTGTAAAGTCAGTCACCTTTCTGATGTGATCTGCCTCAATCGGTATTACGGCTGGTATGTGAATGGCGGCCCGGACATTGACATTGCCCGGGAAAACTTTGAAAAGGAGCTCGAACAGTGGTCCTCCACCGGCAAACCGATCATCCTCACCGAATATGGCGCGGACACGATGCCTGGACTCCATAAGCTTCCAAGCGTTATGTGGTCGGAGGAGTATCAGGAGGAATACCTCAAAATGCAGCATGAGGTATTCGACAGATGCGACAGCGTGGTTGGCGAGCAGATGTGGAACTTCGCCGATTTCCAGACATCCGAGGGGATCATGCGGGTTGACGGAAACAAGAAAGGCGCCTTTACACGTGATCGTCAGCCAAAGGCGGCGGCGTATCTCCTGCGCGAGCGCTGGAAAAAGATCGACAGCAGAAACTACAAAGCATAAAAAAGGCCCGCATCCCGATGGATGCGGGCCTTTTTTCAATTTTACGAAAGGTACCGGGAAAGAAACTCCCTGGTACGTTCATTTTTCGGATTTTTGAAGACCTGCTCGGGAGGGCCTTCCTCTACGATTACGCCTTTGTCCATAAAGACCACGCGGGAAGCGACATCCTTGGCAAAGCCCATCTCGTGCGTGACGACGATCATCGTCAGCCCTTCACGCGCAAGCTGTTTCATGACGTCCAGCACGTCGCCGACCATCTCCGGATCGAGCGCCGAAGTCGGCTCGTCGAACAGCAGAATTTCAGGGTCCATACAGAGTGCGCGCGCAATCGCGACGCGCTGGCGCTGTCCTCCTGAAAGCTGCGCTGGGGAAGCGCCGGCAAAATCGCTCATTCCAACCTTATTGAGGTAGAATTCCGCTTTCTTCTGGCTTTCTTCCTTGGAGCGTTTGAGCACGGTCATCTGGCCGATCATGCAGTTTTTCAGAACGCTCATATTATTAAAGAGATTGAACGACTGAAAAACCATACCGACTTTGACGCGGTGCTTATTGACGTCGATCTCACCGGTAAGGATATCCCTGCCATGCAGCAGGATCTGACCGCCATCCGGCGTTTCGAGCACATTGATGCAGCGCAGCAGGGTGGATTTCCCGCTGCCCGACGCGCCGATCAGGCAGATGACGTCGCCCTTATCGATGCAAAACTGGATGTCATTTAAAACTTCCAGCTTTCCGAAATGCTTTTTCAGGTTTTTGATTTCCATCAAATGTTCTGACATCGTGGCGCCTCCTTAAGCGTGCTTATGCTTGATTCGTGCTTCCGGAACCGTCTGTGAGGTGGGGTAGCTGGCCGGTGGACGGTTCATACGGATTTCGATCAGGCGTAGAATCCGGGTGGTGGTAAAGGTGAGCACCAGATAGATCAGAGCGGTGACAAGGAATGTGTCGGTATATTTGAAAATACTGCCCGCGATCTTGTTTGACTGGAAAAACAACTCGGTTACCGAGATCGCGTTAAGTACCGACGAATCCTTGATGTTGACAACGAATTCATTGCCGATGGCGGGGAAAGCGTTTTTAATCGCCTGGGGCAAAACCACGTGGAACATCGTCTGTCCCGAGGTCATGCCGATACTGCGAGCGGCTTCGATCTGTCCCACATCGACGGCCTGGATGCCGGCACGCAGGATTTCCGCCATGTATGCGCCGGTGTTGATCGAAATGATGCAGATACCGGCGGTGATGGGGTTCCAGTTGAAGACCGGTTTAAGGCCGTAATAGAGGAAAACAGCCTGTACCATCATCGGCGTGCCGCGGAAAAATTCCACATAGATGCTGGTGATGAGAAAGATAACCCGCTTGGAAAGGCGTGTCATAAAGGTATCGCGCGGTTCGATCTTTGCGGAGATCGAGCGGATGCTTCCAACAAACAGGCCGATCACCAAACCGATGATGGTACCGGTCAGAGAGATGAGCAGGGTCGTTTCGATGCCGGCCCAGAACATCGGCCAGTACTTTTCTGCGATTTTAATTGCCGAGGCGATCATATCACAACAATCCTATCTTTTTATGTTCTTATTCCTGGGAAGGCTGACGGTTGGTGGCGTCGATCATCCACTGCTGGCGGGTTTCCTCGTCGGCAGAATCAAGCGCGCCCTGGACTGCTTCAAGCAGTGCGGAATTGCCTTTCTTCACGGCAATCGAAACGGAAGTGTCAGCCTGGAAGCCCTTGTCGGGTTCAAATTCGACATATTTGAGATCCGGGTTGCTGGTTACAACGCCCACGGCGACCGGAAGCTCCGCAGTCAGCGCGTCCACTTCTTTGTTCTGCAGCGCGGCGACCATCAGCGGGTAGGTGGCCAGGGAAGTGACATGGTCGACGCCTTCAATCTGATCGATGACCGTGTCATAGAGGGTATTGGTCTGGCCCTGCACCTTTTTGCCGGAGAGCTCCTGAATGTCGGTGACATTCACAAGATCACTGTCCCCGCGCACGATGATGACCATCTTGCTCTCATAATACGGGGTGGTGAAGTCGACGTTTTCAGCCCGTTCGGGAGTGGCGGTCATACCGGCGATGATCGCGTCGATTTCGCCATTGTTGACAGCCGGCTCAAGACCTTCCCACGCGATCGGTTTGACGACCAGTTCAAGTCCGAGCTTGTCCGCGATATATTTGCCGACAACAACGTCGTAGCCATCCGCGAAGGAGGCGCTGCCGATGTCGACCGCAGTTTCAGTCTGTTCAAGCTGGGTCCAGTTGAAAGGCGCGTAGGCGCACTCCATACCGACTGTGAATTTGCCTTCAGTAACGGTGGTGAAAGTGCCGTCCGCATCCGCCGGTTCAGAAGCTGTGCCGGACGGGGCGGCGGAGGCCGCCGGCGCGGGCGCGCTGGAGCCGGAGTCGGAGGAACCGCAGGCGGCAAGCGCCAGGGTCATCATCAAAGCGAGTGTGAGTGCAATGACTTTTTTCATTTTACATTCTCTCCCAAATACAATTTTCAGTTTCAAATTCGGACAAAGCGGAAAAATCTGCACAATACTCCATCTTTGTCTATGTGTTACAGTTTATGTTGTCGAAGCGGTAAAGTCAAGGGCTTTTCCCGGTTTCTATACGGAATCTTTATAATTTCTATGTGAATTTATACGAAAATTCAACATGCAGGAATGCCTGCATTCCCGCATCCTGTGACACGCTCAAAATGCCTGTGCAGCGCGGAATAGGCTGTCCGCGTATCGGGAAAGGGCCGCGCTGTTTATGCCCTGTTTTTGGGGGCTTTGCACCGATTTGGAAAGATGGACGCCGCGGGAGAATTCTCCTGCTGGGTTGTCCGCCGCAGAAAAACAGTCCGCAGAAAAAGAACTTCGTCTGCAAGCGGCTTTTTTATTGAAAATGCATAAAAGCAGGCCGCTTGCTGCAAACGGCCTGCCAGGATGATTAAAAATAGGAGATGTTGTCGAGGATACCGGTGAGCTTTGCGAGCGCCACGCCGTAATTGGTGATCGGAACGCCCTGAGCGCGGGCTTTTTCTATGCGCGAGAGGACATAACGTCGGTTGAACATGCAGGCGCCGCAATGGATGATCAAACTGTAACAGGACAGGTCCTCCGGAAAGTCCGGGCCGCTCACCACGTCGACTCCCAGCTGTTCGCCAACTTTTTTGCGCAGCATCCGCGGAATTTTCACCCGGCCGATATCTTCGGCGAGCGGCGCGTGGGTGCAGGCCTCTGCAATCAGCACGCGGGAGTCCGGCGTGAGCGAATCGATCGCGGCCGAACCGTCCACAAAGGCGTGGATGTCCCCTTTGACCGCGGCCATCAGAACCGAGAAGGAGGTCAGCAGGCTTTCGGGGGGCTTTTTTTCGTACACGGTCTGAAAAGCCTGGGAGTCGGTGATAATCAGCTTTGGCGGTTTTGCGAGCGCCGCGAGGCCCGCGTCGAGCTCGCTGGTGGCGACGCTCATGATGAGGCAGTGGTTGTCGAGCAGATCGCGGATGGTCTGCACCTGCGGCAGGATGAGGCGCCCTTTCGGCGCTTGAATGTCCTGCGGCATCACGAGCAGCACAAGGTCGCCCGGCCCGACCAGCCCGCCGGTGATGCTTTTGCGTTCGTAATCCTCCGGAAGCTGACGGATGACGGCTTCGACAACGTTTTTGATCCCGCTGTGCTCCTTGGCAGAAACGACAACCGGGAAGAGAGAAAAATGCTCGTGTATCGTCTTTGCAATCTCCGAAACGTTGGTCAGGATGTCCGACTTGTTGACGACCGCGATAACGGGAATCCCGTGTTCCCGCAGCATCGAAATCCAGGCGGATTCCTGTTCAATGTCGGTGTCGCAGAAGACGACGATCGCAACGTCGGTCTTTTTGACCGCGTCCTGGGTGCGCTCGACGCGCAGCCGGCCAAGCTCGCCCTCGTCGTCAAAGCCGGCGGTGTCGATCAGCATGCAGGGGCCGATCCCATTGATTTCCATCGCTTTGTAGACCGGGTCGGTGGTGGTGCCGGGAATATCCGAGATGACCGCGGTGTGCTGATTGGTGATCGCATTGATCAGCGAGGACTTCCCGCTGTTTCGTTTGCCGTAGATGCCGATATGAAGCCGGTTCGCACTGGGCGTATTGGTTAAGCTCAAACAGATCACATCCTTCATGTCATGCAAAACGCAAAATCACGTTTTGCAAGCATTAACTATAGCATATCCGCTTGTATTTCGCAATATAAAAAGTTTTAGAAAAACCTGCCCGGCTTGCAAAAAAAAGTGGTTGCGGATATAATAACAGCATCATTTAATAAAGCCTGCAAATAAAAAGTCAAGCTCCAAAGCGGGCTTGACGAAAGAAAATGT
>NZ_QSBX01000060.1:0-2811 GCF_003465835.1 Anaerotruncus sp. AF02-27
AGTCCTATTCTTTTTGCGTTTCCTACACTATTTCCCGTCAAGTCAAAGTAATCTAATTTCGCACCATCTCTTAAAGGATCTGTCGAATTATAGTTAAATCCAACCTCAATTGCTGACAACCAAAATAGCCTACACGATACGCCTTCTTCACCAAATTTAACTACACCAGGCTTAGCATTACCAGCGACATACGGAATTTTTATTTGTTTAATGCTGGTCTGAATATTCGGATCAAACAGTCCAAAATACGTTGTATTTAAATAAGATAAGCTTGTTGTAAGCGAGTAATCGCCTTTTTCATTTGTGGTCCAGGCGATCTGATTATAAATATCTTTTATCAGCAACCATGCCCCGTTACAGCTTGCATCATATAGTGCTGTATCCGGGTTGCCCTGATGCACAACCAAATGATTGTAAGCCACACCGCCAAGATTTAATTTGACTTCGCCTCCAACGGCCAAAGTGCTAATCGCAATCCCCGCCAACGGCGTTGCCACCCCATAGGCCATAGGGCTTGTCTGCCAGCCGTAGGTACAGCGGATAAATACCCGCACATGATGGACTACGCCGTTTGTAAGCCCCGACAGGACACATGAGAGCGTCCCCGTCCCCGGCAGTACCATGACCGAAACGCCGTCTTTCGGGCCGCTGGGCATGTGGGTGTTGGCGGTCACGACGTAGTATTTGACCAGTGATCCGTATGCCGCATCCACCGTGCTAAAGGTTGCGTCTATTTTGCCGTCCCCGCCTTTGAGCGTGAGGTTTTCCACCTGCGGCGCAAGGTCGCGGGTGTTAATCCCGCCAAAGGACAGGGCCTTGCCTTTTATGTCTGACATGAGATCACCTCCTATGTGAGCGGGCTGTAACTGCCGTCTGGGTTTGGTTCGGGGTTAAAGAGCATATTTCTATTTAATGAAAAAACGAATGGTAGTCCATAATCAGTATTTTGAGGCGGTGAGCTGACACTGGTACCCCATATTATGTTTTGACCTGAGTCAAAATACCCGCGATAATTTACGGCCTTTACAGGATAATAACCGTTGGAATAAAACGCAGTCCTGGTAATATATCGCGTTTTCACCCCAGACGGATGACCCATGATACGAGATTCGTCATTTATAAATTTATTGAAGGGAACTCCATCGCTCCCGGTTCCACCTAGTTCGGCTATTGATGGAATAAAAACATAGTCATTACTGGTATCATATACGGATTTAACGGTTACAAGTTGCAATTCATTTTGTGTGCTAGCCGAAAGCATTTTCAGATAAGCAGAATTCAACCAGTTTCGACAGTTTGATTTTCCCCATATTGGGGCCGAATGTGTGCCATGTGGAGCGTCCCACTCCTGGTCATACCAAAGATACTTTGTGATGACCACACAACTATCAATGGGATATCCTGAATGATCAAATTCCAACACTTCAAACAGTGTGGACGCTTGAGCGGTTTTTCCAAGTTGAAGTAGAGTACCTAGGGCTAAATCCCCCAGCGCAATCCCCGCCACGGGCGTAGCCGTCCCCACCGCATCCACGCTGGTTTGCCAGCCGTTATCACCCCGGACATATAACCGCACATAATACTGCACCCCATTGGTAAGCCCCTCGATGCTCGCGGAGATAACCGCATCCCCGATTGCCCCGACCTGCACATCCTTAACCTGTACGCCGTCCATTGGGGAGGTTGGCGCACTGCCGGGCTTTGCAATGAGCCGGTAATACTGCCCGAGATACAACCACTCTGATGTAATCCCGGTAAAGGTGCAGTCGATCTTGCCGTTGCCGCCCTTGAGCGTCAGGTTAAGCCCCTGCGGCGGGATCGTCTTTGTACTGATCCCGCCCGCGCCTCGCTCCTCGCCGTAGATCACGCTACCACCTCCACCGGCGGTAAGGTAAGCTGCGCCGTGATGTTACTCTCCGGGATCGCTCCAAAGGCTTTTGCCGTAGCTTTACCATTGTTTTTGTCAATCCGTAAGGTTACGCCCGCGTCCATAAGGGCAAGCGGTGTGTCGTCGTCCACGCTGATCCCAAGTCTCACATCTTTCACAATGGAGCTATGCGTTACCGCCTGCGTCCACAACTCGCGGGTGCTGTCCTTGACCCATGAGGCCACGGGGAGGGTTACGGTGATGAGGTCGGATGGATCGGCCTTGCCATTCCACGCCGCTTTTTCAGCGGGCGTAACAAACTTCCTCGCGTCGGTCTCGTCAATCATCTGTGCACTGTGCGTGGCCGGATGGACATAGTTATTCGCGTTCTCTGCAATCCCCGCGAGTTTAGTTTTCTCTTCGGTGGTGTAGTCGTTCGTGGACAGGCCCTTGCCGGTTACAACGTCCACTTTCCCCGCAAGGCCGGTTTCCAGCTCTGTCCTTGTCGCGTAATCCCCGCCCACAATCTCCGCCGCCCGGTCTGCCTCGCTCTTTGCGCGGTCTGCCGAAATGGTCGCTGTCTGCGCCGCCGCAACCGCCGTGGAGGATGCCTGTGCAGTCTGCTCCTTATAGAACTTCGCGTTGTCGGTGTCCTCGCCTGTCCGAGTCCCTGTGCCACCCTTTGCGTAGCTCTGGGAAAGTACCGCGCTCCCGGACGCTTCGGAGGCTTTTGTGGTCGCCGTATTCGCCCCAGCCTGCGCCGTATTGGCCGAAGCCGCTGCCGCATCTTTACTCGCCTGTGCCGCTGCCGAACTCTGCTGCGCCGCTGTTGCATTTGTCTGGATCTCCGTCACCGCGTCCACTGCCAGCATTGCCAAAGTGATACTGTTGTTTCGCACAGTGGCCGACACGCCCTTATTGTTGCCCGTCCCCGTAACGGTAAA
>NZ_QSBX01000061.1:0-2173 GCF_003465835.1 Anaerotruncus sp. AF02-27
CTCGCCCCTCGCTAAAGCTTTTTCTCTACCACCGGCACAGCCGGTGGTTTCTCTACAACGAAACGGACGCCGCGCATATTTTGCGCGGCGTCCGCCGTTCTTTTGGCCAGGTCAGAAACTTCTCCCGGAGCCTCCCCCGCCAAAACTTCCGCCTCCGCCGGAGAATCCTCCCCCGCCAAAGCCGCCTCCGCCGCCTCTCCCAAAGCCGCCGAATCCGCCGAAGAAGAATGGGCCGCCAAAATGGTGATCGTCGTCATCGTCGTCCCACGGGCCTTTCCGCCGGTTTCTGCCGCGCCGCCCGCGCGAAAAGATTGAAACGAACACCAGAATGACAACCAGGATGACGAGCAGATCTCCAAAATCGCTTTCCTCCGATTCCTCCGGGATCGCTTCATATCCCGGAAGCGCATCCAACCCGTATTCGACCAGGATCTCCGAAAGCAGCCCGTTATAGAGTTCCCGCGTACCGGTGTCAAAATCCCCTTCTTTATAGGAGCTGATCGCATAGGTGTCGATCAGCCGGCCAACTTTCGCGTCGTTGAGCGCGCCCTCAAGCCCGCGACCAACTTCGACCTTGATTTCACCGTCATCCGGCGCGAGCAGCAAGAGCACTCCATTATTCTTTTCCTTGCTGCCAATCCCCCACGCACGCGCCACGCCGAGCGCATAGCTGTCCCGATCCTGCCCGTCGAGCGAAGCGACCGTCAGCACCACAAGCTGGGCGCCGGTCTGTTGGTCGAGCGAAGCGGATCTGTCCATAATATAATCCTTCGTGGACTGGGAGAGCACATTCGCGTAGTCGTTTACGAAGAAATCCCGTGTTGGAGCTGGATAGGACGCCCCACAGAAAAGTCCAAGCGTCAAAAGCAGGGCGGCAGCAGCCGGGAATATCCTTTTTATCCGCTGTTTCATCCCGTTAAGCCGTGAAATCGACGCTCGGCGCTGACTGAGCCGATTCGGGCGCCTCGAAGTATTCCGCCTTCACAAAGCCAAACATCCCCGCAAGCAGGTTATTGGGAAAGGTGATAATTTTGCTGTTGTAGCTCTTGACGGCCTCGTTATAATCGACGCGCGCCACTGAGATACGGTTTTCGGTCCCGGCCAGCTCGTCCATCAGGGAGATATATCCCTGGCTCGACTGGATTTCCGGGTAGTTCTCCACCACCATTAAAAGCCGTGAGAGCGCACTCGAAAGGTTGTCATTGGCAGCGGCCAGCTCCTGCATCCCCTGCGCGCCGGAAAGCTGGGCGCGCGCCTCTGTCACGCTGTCAATCACCGCCTGCTCCTGGGCCGCAAGTCCCTTCACAGTATTCACCAGGTTCGGGATCAAATCCGACCGGCGCTGCAGCTGGGTCTGGATGGCCGACTGCTGGGTATCGACGTTTTCCCGCAGGGTTGCCATGCCATTGTATGCCCCCACAAGCGTAAACACGGCAATCACAAGCAAGACAACGATTACAATTAAGGCAATCATCCCACCGGACAATTTTTTCATGCTACAGTTCGTCCCCTTTGATAAAATTTTGATAAGCCAGCATCATTCTAGCATGCCGGATTTTTGTTTACAAGGTTATACTCTTAGAGTTCACAAATCGGTTGCGATTTATTTCAGAAAATTTCATGAAGGATAAAAACGCGGCTGGTTTCCCAGCCGCGCACCCTCAAACATCCAGTTCCTTATACATCTGCAGGTATGGCATCTTTTCAAAGCCCAGCCGTTCATAAAGCCGGGACGCGCCGGTGTTATCCGCTTCGACCTCAAGCCGGATACGGGAAATCTTTCCCTGGGACTTTTCTTCGAATTCCCGAAAAAAGCGCGCGCCGATCCCTTTCCCCTGAAACTGCGGCCGCACATAGATTTCTTCAATCCAAGCGCACAGGCCCCCCGCTTCATTCGACCAGGTATAGGAAATCTGCGCATAGCCCGCGATCCCGCCTTCCTCCACAAAAAGATACGCCTCCAGAAGCGGGCTGCCCGCCGCGATCTGTGCGAAGGTGCGTTCGAAATGATCCCCAGGGATCGGATGCAGCACAGCCGGTGAATGGTAGAATTCACGGAGCATGGGCAAAAAGACTTCCCGATCCTCTGCGGTCACTTTTCTGATCAATTTCTGATTCTCCTGTTACAATATATTTGCCTCGGAAGAGTGGCAGCCAGCTACGAGCCGAGGCA
>NZ_QSBX01000062.1:0-1936 GCF_003465835.1 Anaerotruncus sp. AF02-27
AAATTAGATTACTTTGACTTGACGGGAAATAGTGTAGGAAACGCAAAAAGAATAGGACTGCTTAATGGCGCAGCATACAGTTGGCTTTTAAGGTCGGGTCTTACAAGTTTAACTGGATATTTTTTAATAAGTGAGACTGGAACATTAAATTCTGCGGGTACTAGTTCTACCGCTCGCGGATCTAGACCTGCTCTCATTCTCCCGCCAGATTTCCGCCTCAACCCCGAACCTAACCCCGACGGCTCATATAGCCCACTTTAAGGAGGCAACATGATCTACATAGACAACACGCAATACCCCGACGCAATCGCGTCTGTCACGATGGCGCGAATTAATGACCAAAGCGAGGAGATACTCATCCTTGCATTCCCGGCCACGGATCACGACGCAATCCGTGCCCTGCTCGACCCGGCGCAAGAAATCCGCGACGAAAAGGAAACCACCATTAGCCGGTACATCCCGCGCATCTGTTACGACATCGCGGACATGGACGGCAGGACGTGGGCCAAAATCCGTTTGCGCAGCCGCAGCACCGGGGACAATCCGGCATACTATCAGGCGCGGGCCGTGGATGCGGAACAGCGATACACCGACGCAGATTTAGCCCGCATGGAGGCCGAACAGCGGGCAACCGATCTGGATTTACAGCTATTGGAGGTGCAGAGCACATGAGCAAATATGACGATATCGCACAGCGCTACGCAGATGGCGGTGTGCGGGATGATCAACTGGACGGCACCGGGGCAGAGACAGGCAGCGTCTACCTGACCCGCAATTATGTCGCCCTGGGCGCAATCACGCAGGAACAGGCCAACGCGATCCGGGCGGGAGCGGTTGACCCCGAAACGGCGGACATGCTGGCGGCTATCAACATCTATGAGGGAGGCGAATGATATGGGCATGTATGAGGACAGAGCGCGGGTAAAGATGGCAAATTATCGGGCGGCAGCATCCGGCACCACCGACGAAAAGGCAATCCTTGCGCCGGAGCTGTTTGACCGCTGGAGCGCCGAAAGCGTTGCCTATGCCGTGGGCGACCGGGTGCGGTACGGGGATCTGCTGTATAAATGCCTGACCGCGCATACCAGTCAAGAGAGCTGGTCCCCGGACGCTTCCCCATCCTTGTGGGTACGGATCGACGATCCTGCAATCGAGTGGCCGGAATGGAGGCAGCCGCAGGGCAGTACAGACGCTTATGCAAAGGGCGCAAAGGTCAGCCACAACGGCAAGCGCTGGATTAGCGACCTTGATGCAAATGTTTGGGAGCCGGGCGTATCTGGATGGACGGAATACACCGAAGTCTAAAGGAGGATTACATAATGAAAATCAATTGGGAAGTACGCATTAAAAACCCGCTCTGGTGGGCGCAGATGGCATGTGCCGTTGTCCTGCCGATCCTCGCATACTTTGGGCTTGCGTGGGAGGATATGACCTCGTGGGCCGCGCTGGGAGATATCTTTGTCGCAGCCGTGCAGAATCCCGTCGTGGTGGTGGCGGTGCTCGTGAGTGTGTTTAACGCCCTGACCGACCCGACAACCGCAGGCGTGGGCGACAGCAACCGCGCAATGGGGTATGTGCAGCCGTACAAGGACAGGGTGGTCAAATGAGTCAGCGTCTTACACTCCCGTTTAAAACGCTGCTTGTCACAGCGGGATACAAGCACCCGGATTATTACGCCTACCACAAATTTAACCACTACGGCGTGGACTGCTATGACCCGAACACTCATGATGTGCTTGCGCTGGGTGACGGCGAAGTGGTTGCAGCCGGTCAGGACGGATCGACCACCACCGGCAAACTCTCGCGGCTGGGGCTTGTGACAGTTATCATCTACCGGGATGTGCTCTGCAATAATGGCAAGGTGTGCGATCTGGTGACCCGGACCTATCACCACGCAAAAGTGCAGGTCAAGGCCGGGGATAAAGTCAAACGCGGA
>NZ_QSBX01000063.1:0-275 GCF_003465835.1 Anaerotruncus sp. AF02-27
CGGGTGGATGCGTTGGAAAAGGACAGCTTGCGCAATCAAAACACACATAGAGAGTTTTATAATCGTTTTGAGGAGCTAAAAATCGATGCGGCGGGCAGCCGAAAGGACTACCAGACGATTATGGCGACGCTGGCAGAGGTCAAGAGCGACGTCAAGGAGCTAAAGGACAAGCCTGCAAAACGCTGGGACCAGGTTGTGGGGATCATCCTGCAATGGGCGATCGTCGGCCTGCTGGCGGCAAATACATTTATCAAATAACAAAGACGGACCAACCG
>NZ_QSBX01000063.1:317-1900 GCF_003465835.1 Anaerotruncus sp. AF02-27
TCTTATGTCTTTATAACGTACTTGCGGGGCGCAGCTCGCTCCCCGGAGCTCCGCCGCCTTGCCTGGTGTGGGGTAACATAAATCAGCTTGCCGTTTTTACCACGGCGATAATGGCCGCGTACTGACCATGCAAATTTGCGGTAGTTTCGCTCGGTGGGGATCTCGTGCCGGTCGATAGAGTATCTCCGGACTTTTGACCGCAGTACAAACGTGTTTGTCTGCTTGCCGGCTCCCCGGTTGGTACGGGGCCGGGACGAGCGGCTCACGGGGCGATCCGCGTACTCAACATCCGGGCGGTAATAGAGCAAATAAAAGGTCACATAGCGATAGAGGTTAATAATATCGTTAGCCTCCTGGTGGAGTTCGTCATCGCTGGCCCATGCAGTGATAGGCATCAATGTCTCGACATTGTACCGCAAGGATAGGCGGCCTTTATCATCCTCCACTGTGTCATTATAATCAAACGTCACTTGCACCTGTTTTTTACCCTCCATGTAAGAGAGCAGATAGGTTTTGGTTGGTGTGTCATGGCAGACATATATTTCCTGGCTCGTTGATCCGAGCGGGAGCTGACCTCCAAAATTTTTTTGAATCCACTCTGCCGAGTAGGTGATACGGATCACGTACTCGTCAAATAGCGGTGGCAGGATCTCCGGGGGCTTATGACTCCAAAAGTAATCTCGCAACTCATCAGCTTTTTCGCGGTCAAGCTCAATGGCGGTCAGTTTCGCAAGCCGCTTATATGCGGGTTGATACATGCGACACCCTCCTCTCGCTGCAATAAAAAGACAGAGGGCGGGCATTTTAGCGCCCGCCCTTTTCCTGACGATATAGGATACTTTCTCAATTTCAATCCGCAAATCCAATTTTAAATTGAATTTGACAATTACAGTATACATGATTTTTGTAAAAATGCAAGACCTAATAAATTAATCCCGTCCGATCGCTAGCGGCCAAATCCACGCCCGGTTAAGTGTTCGCGCCTCATTTAAATAAACTCTGCACTTTTGCTCACTCCTCGCAGGGCTTACTTAGATTCAAAAAAGATAAATGCACATGGCCCATAGACGATATTACGTGCAACCCTCCCGACGCTGTTACGAGGTCGCAGCACTCTCCATTTGGCGCATATAACATCGGTCTCTCCGTATCGTTATCATCGGAGAGGGTATATCCGTCCGGAATCTCAACTAGATGCGTCACAGTATCGTAGTCGGACGGATTGTTAATCAATTTAAGCGGATTGTAAAAATAGTATTTGTAGCCATATCCAAATGATATATTGTCAATTGCGCGCACTCCATAAACTGTAACTGTCATTACAATGCTCCTCTCAATCCGTTTACCGCTCAATCAAATTTCGACCGACGGAAGGTTGTACCTGATAAGGTCGTCCGAATGCTCATTGTTGTAGGCAATCAAAAACGAGCTGAGGTCCATCTGCTCGCCGCCAACGATGCTTGCCCGCACAGTCCAGCTCGCACCTTTGACGTATTGGAGGGCGTACAGACCGCGGACGATTGCGAGAGCGTCGTCTTTGCTCATTTGCTTAAAGTATTCCTGCCGTGCCATAGACTGGATAT
>NZ_QSBX01000064.1:0-1622 GCF_003465835.1 Anaerotruncus sp. AF02-27
CCTCCTATTACAATAAATTTGGACAGGAAAGCCGGGCAGCCAGTCCGGCTTTCTTTCCATCTCGTGCCTAAGCTACAATAAGAGGAGCAACTGGCTGACCCTTGCCTCCTTGGGCTTTTATGTCCGTTGGAAAGACTGTTAGCCATCCTCTTGTTGCAGCGTTCGATTTGAGCAGGTTGAGCCACCGGATGCCGGAGAGTTCGTGTCACCCAATAGATTGAATCGGCAGCGAGAAAAGATGGATTTCCGGTTGCAGATTCTTTGTGTTGGAGGAATGTGAATGAACTGCGTTGGCATCGATGTTTCCAAAGGTAAGAGCATGATTGCAGTCATGCGGCCCTTCGGAGAGGTAGTGGTTTCACCCTTTGAAGTGCGCCACACCGCCAGCGAACTGAGCGAGCTGGCAAGGCTGCTCAAAAACCTGGACGGTGAGACCCGCGTGGTGATGGAATCCACGGGCAATTACCATGCGCCGGTGGCCTGGCTGCTCCACGGCGCGGGGTTTTATGTCTCCGTAGTCAATGCAATGCTGGTGCACGACTACGGGAACAACAGTTTAAGACGGGGCAAGACCGACAAGAAGGATGCCGTGAAGCTGGCCAACTACGGCCTTGACCACTGGCTCACACTTCCGAGATATGTTCCGGAAGAGGACACCCGGCTCATGCTGAAGACCTGCTACCGGCAGTACCAGCAGTATTCCAAAGTACAGACCATGCTGAAAAACAACCTGATCTCCCTGCTGGACACCGCTTTCCCAGACGCAAACCGCCTGTTTACCAGTCCGCCCCGCGCCGATGGCAGTGAGAAGTGGGTGGACTTTGTCGCCACTTTTTGGCATTGCGAGTGTGTCTGTGGTCTGTCTAAGAAAGCCTTTACCGCCAAGTACCAGAAGTGGTGCAGAAAGCACGGCTACAATTTCAGCCAAGATAAGGCGTTGGATATTTATGCCTCTGCCTGTGGACGCTTCGGTGTCATGCCGAAAACAAATACGGCAAAACTTTTGGTAGAACAGGCCATTTCCCAACTCCAGACAACTTCCGCCGCATTAGCTGCTCTCAAGCAGGAGATGCAGTCTCTGGCAGCTTCTCTGCCGGAGTATCCTGTAGTGATGGAAATGTTTGGTGTTGGCCCTACACTCGGCCCCCAACTCATAGCTGAAATTGGCGATGTGCGCCGTTTTCATTCCAAGAAAGCGCTGGTGGCCTTTGCAGGCATTGACGCCCCGCCCTACCAATCTGGCCAAATAGATGTCCGCAGCCGCAGCATTTCCAAGAGGGGATCTGCCTCACTGCGCAGGACACTTTTCCTGGTGATGGGCGTCCTCCTGCAATGTGCCCCAATGGATGAGCCGGTCTACCAGTTCATGAACAAGAAACGCTCTGAGGGCAAGCCATACCGTGTCTACATGATGGCATCCGCCAACAAGTTCTTGCGTATCTACTACGCTTCTGTGAAAGCCTATTTGGATTCCCTGGAACACGACTGATTTCCCTGCGCTATACCATCTGGCTGGCCGCCGTTTCGATTTTGAGTTGCTCAGCGGCTTGATTTTGTGTTGCCTTTTTCGCTGCTCCCAAAACCTGAAATTTCTACTTGACTTTTGTTAGCAGGTCTTTCCA
>NZ_QSBX01000065.1:0-1406 GCF_003465835.1 Anaerotruncus sp. AF02-27
AAAGTACAGTTTACAAGGGACTACACAGGGTAGGTATCTGACGGGAGGGGTTCCGCCCGTCAGATTTTCCATGTGATATTCAAACTATCGCTTGTGGCGGCTATGGTGGTAATCATCAAATCCACCACACGCCGCTTGTCATCAAAGGATACATCCTCCCAAGTGTCGAGGTAGCCGGAAATCTGGCTGACCTGTTCCGGGCTGATGGCTTCCACCGTCAACTCCGCTATCCTCGCCAGAAGTTCCTGCTTGCGTCCGTCCAGTTCCGCTATCTTCACATTCACATAGGAGAGCAGCACATTGTTTGCGCCCGTCAGACTGTCCACCAGTTTTTCAATCTCGCCGTCCACATGGGCAAGCTCCACTTGCAGGGCGGCGATTTTCGGGTTTGCCTTTGCCGCTTTTTTTCTGCCCGTCAGCGTTTTGTAGCTTGCCAGCTTCTTCACCATCTGCTGATAAACAACCGCTTCCAGCTCCGAAGTGATGATTTTCCCGCACCCGGCACAGCTTTTATTGTCCAGCCGCTTTGTGCAGCGGAGATATTGCTTTCCCACAGGATTGTTAATGCTCATAAGGGCATACCCGCAGTTTCCGCACTTGATTTTTCCCGCCAGCCATGTATGGGTGGCTTTCCGGGCAGACTGGATTTTCATGTTGTTCATCAGCTTCTTGCGGCAAGTCAGCCAGATGTCGGAGGGAACAATGCCCTCATGGGGAGCCAGCACCAGCATTTGGCCTTTCAAATCGTTCTTTTTGCTGGGCTTCACATCCCGACCTTGATACAGATAGCAGCCATTCATGCCTGTAAAATCGGCGGCGTCATTGACAATGACTGTCCCTTGACTTTTGAAAAATTCGTACACATCAAGGTCTGCCTGCACATAGACAGGATTGCGTAACATCTGCGCCAGCGTGGGGCGTATTAGTTCCTTGCCGTTGAATAAAATTCCCTGTTCGGCAAAGTACCGGGTAATGTCCCCGTAGGAGGTTGTGGGCTGGGCGTACATCTCGAACATCAGCCGGATATTTGCCGCTTCGTCTGGGTTTACCACCAGCTTCTTTGTGTTGATACCGTCCATCTTGATTGGCTCTGTATGGAAGCCATAAGGGGCTTTTCCACCCATCTTAAACCCTCGCTGGCTGCGGGAATAATAAGCGTCCGTCACCCGCTTCTGTATCGTTTCCCGTTCAAGCTGGGCGAACACGATACAGATATTCAGCATCGCCCGCCCCATCGGGGTGGAGGTATCAAACTTTTCCGTAGAGGACACAAACTCTACATTGTACTGTTGGAACAGCTCCATCATATTGGCAAAGTCCAGAATGGAACGGCTGATACGGTCGAGCTTGTAAACCACGACTTTTGCAATCAAGCCCCGCTTGATGTCCCGCACCAGTTCTTGAAA
>NZ_QSBX01000066.1:0-1256 GCF_003465835.1 Anaerotruncus sp. AF02-27
CCGCGGATCTTCTTGGCGGCGACCAGGCGCTTGATGGCAACCATGTGCGCGCCCATGCGGAAGGTGGTATTCTTGCTCTCCTTGGCTTCGGCAACTTCCTTGAAGGCCCGGAGCATGATGCCCTCGAGCATCTCGTTGGTCTGGCTTTCGTCCCAGATCAGCCGCTGGATGTTCTGGACCCACTCGAAGTAGGAAACAACCACGCCGCCCGCGTTCGCCAGGATGTCCGGCACAACCGGAATGCCGCGTTTGTTCAGGATCTCGTCGCCCTCAACCGTCGTCGGGCCGTTCGCGCCTTCGACCACAAGCTTCGCCTTGACCGTGTCCGCGTTGTCGCCCGTGATCTGGTTCTGCAGCGCGCAGGGAACCAGCACGTCGCAGTCGCAGGCGATCAGCTCGGCGTTCGAAATCTTCCTGCAGCCAGGAGCGGTGTATCCCTCGAGGGTGTGGGAATCGCTTTCGGCAATGTATTTGCGCATCGCGGTGATGTCGAGCCCTTCGGGGTTGTAGTAGCCGCCCGAGATATCGCTGACCGCCACGATCTTGCGTCCGCAGTCATGCAGCAGCTGCGCGGCCACGCCGCCCACGTTGCCCATGCCCTGTACTGCCACGCGTACGTCGCCTCCGTCGTGCATGCCCAGGTATTTGATCGCCTCGTTTACAATGATCATGACGCCCCGGCCGGTCGCTTCGCTTCTGCCCAGCGCGCCGCCGATCTCGATCGGCTTGCCCGTGACAACGCCAGGTACCGCCCGGCCGTTGAACATGCTGTAGGTGTCCATGATCCAGCCCATGATTTCGGCGTTGGTGTTGACGTCCGGAGCGGGAATGTCGCGTTCCGGTCCGATGATCGGCAGGATCATCGCGGTGTAGCGGCGGGTCAGGCGCTCAAGCTCCGCCTTCGAGAGTTTGCGGGGGTCGACCTTGACCGCGCCCTTCGCGCCGCCGTAGGGGATGTTCACCACCGCGCATTTGAAGCTCATCCAGGCCGCCAGTGCCTTGACTTCGTCCATGTCCACTTCCTGATGGTACCGGATGCCGCCCTTGCACGGGCCGCGGGAACTGCTGTGCTGGACACGGTAGCCGTCGAAAACCTCCACCGATCCGTCGTCCATCTTGACCGGGATCGACACCTTCAGTTCCCGTTCCGGATGTTTGAGCGCGATGTAGTCATTTTCCTCCAGTCCCAGCATTTTTGCCGCTTCGTCCAGGACCTCCAGCATGTTTTCATATGGGTTATATGCTTTTGCCATGAC
>NZ_QSBX01000067.1:0-1144 GCF_003465835.1 Anaerotruncus sp. AF02-27
GGTGTAACCTCCTTTCTTGAGGGTGCGCGCTCCCTTTATCCTTATTGTAAATTACCATTTGGGTCTGTGACCACATAAGAACTGTGCATCTGCATCAGATTTGGTTTGAGCCAGAAGCGGGTCTTACCGGAACCGGAGCCGCCGATCACCAGCACATTTTTGTTTCTGGCGGTCTTTGGGTCCTTGGGGCGGCTGTTCATGGTCAGGCTTTCGGTTTTTGTGAGAATGACATTGTTCTGGAACACCGGGTCGATGTAGGGAGCAATATCCTCACGGGTTCCCCAGCGGGCCGAACCATATTCCAAACCATGTCGATATTTCTTGGCGTTCTTGCTTTTAAGATACACCGCCAGCCTCAGACCAACACCGCAGCACAGCCCTACCAACAAGTCCAATGGATGCAGGCTTGGCCAGAAACTTTGCAACGCCCCAGGCAGAACCGCAACCAGCGAAAGAAACTTTTCTGAAGCATCCGCCCCTTGTGCCATTCGCCATGCCTCTCCAAAATTGGTAGCAAACAGCCCCAGCAGGATATACGGCATATTCAGCAAAATGAGCTTTTTGATGTCCAATGTCTTTTTCATCGTTCCAGCTCCTTTCGCTTGGTGCGATCCACCACAGCATTTTTAACCATCTCTTTGAACTGGTTAAGTTTTGCCAGTACGGACGGGCGCTCTGTTTTCGTTGCCTTTTTGACCTTTTTGTTGGTGTACTCTGTAAAAGCTGCTGTCAGAGCATCTGCATCACGGCCTTTGAAAAAAATCAGGTACTTTGGCGGAGAACTGCTACGGTCCTTTTTCACCGCATAATCCACACCATATTTCCGGGCGATTTTCTCAAACTCCTTGATAGAGGGGTCTGTGATCTCAATGTTGGATATTCCCTGATTCTGCCCGACAAGCTGCTTCACAGTCTGTTTTCCATGCGGAACAACCGGCGCATCACGGCTTCTCTGTTTTTCCAGCTTCTTTTCCTTCCGATGTGCCATATACTTGCTTATGGCAGCCTTAAACATTCTGCCGGTAAACTTTGTTCCACTGACAACCAGCGTCAAAGTTCTGTTTTCCACTTCTTCCTGCATTTTCTCGCCTCCTATTACAATAAATTTGGACAGGAAAGCCGGGCAGCCAGTCCGGCTTTCTTT
>NZ_QSBX01000068.1:0-812 GCF_003465835.1 Anaerotruncus sp. AF02-27
CAGCGCACATGGACCGGGAGCCTGCCGCCATACACATCGTCGGCTTTTTCGCAGAGCAGATTAAACAGCTGGGTGTAGCACATAGAGATCAGGAAGTTAAAGCTGTCATCTGTATCACTCATAATGAGGAACAGGGCAGTTTTCTGGTCTCCCAGAGTGTCCAGCTCCAGCTCATCATAGGCTGTGACCTCACGCAGCTCTGCAATGTCGAATACCGCAAGGCGCGCACCACAGGAAATCAGGATCGACTTGGCTGTTTTTCCTGCCGCCAGCTTATATTTCTTATACTGGCGCACCGCAAAGGGGTTTGGCTTTTCTGCTTCCAATGCGTCAAACATCAGATCCACGGGATTTTTGAACTCCTCGTCATCCTCCCGGACCTCCATGGCGTTGATGAACTCAATAAGGGTGGAGAAGTTCTGCTCCTCCACCGGAGCCTCATAATGGATATAGCCAATGAGCGCACAATAGAGAAGCGTTTCTGCCTTGACCCAGAAATCGTCTCCGGCCTTGCCTTCGCCTTTGGTATTGGCGATCAGCGTCGTGACCAGCTTCAATATGTCCTTTTCGCTATGGATATAGGCGAAAGGGTTATAGTGCATGGATTTCTTGAAGTTGATGGTATTGAGGACCTTGATCCGGTAAGGCTCATAAATGACCTTGCCGTGCTTATCCTTCATGGGCTTTCCGTCCTTTCCCAGTTTGGGTGCGCCCCTTTGGAGCATTTTCCCGCACTCCACCAAAATGGTTCCCTTCGGGTTTTGTCAATAAGGAACAAGAAAATAGTATCTTGCTTTTAAGCGGTTTCATCG
>NZ_QSBX01000069.1:0-510 GCF_003465835.1 Anaerotruncus sp. AF02-27
ATTTCATATGCGGGCAAAGCCCTATGATGCCAGCCGCACCTTAAGGTGCATATACGGTCTGCCATTTGCATGAGATTATTATCTACTACCCGTAAACGGGTCGTTATATTCTTTGAGTGTCATCTGGTCTTCAACTTGATCTTCTTTAAGTTGATTTTGTATGTACTCTGCTATTCTTGCGGCATTCTTACCGGCTGTATCAACGTAATACCCTCTACACCAAAATGTTCTATTCCCATACTTATACTTCAAATTGGCATGCCGCTCGAATATGATTAAGCTGCTTTTACCTTTGAGGAACCCTACAAACCCCGCTACACTCATTTTGGGTGGTATTTCTATCAGCATGTGTATGTGGTCGAGGCATACCTCTGCTTCTATAATGTTAATTTCTTTCCATCTGCATAATTCTCGCAATATCTTCCCTATCTCAGCTCTATTCTCTCCATAGAACGCCTTCCTGCGATACTTTGGCGCAAACACTATATGATATTTGCAGTTCCACTTAGG
>NZ_QSBX01000007.1:0-43628 GCF_003465835.1 Anaerotruncus sp. AF02-27
CGGGCGCGGGCGGCGTTACAGCAAGCGCGGCCTCGGCGCCCAGCGCGCACGCCGCCCGGTAGAGCGCCTGCCCAATTGGGAGTTTCTCGTCGTCGGTGACGATCAGCACCGGTTCCCCGGGCTTTACCCCCATGTTATTTTCCAACACCTTTTTTGCAGCATCAAATAGATCCACGTTTTCCTTCCTTTCCAGAGAAAGCCGGAACGGGTCAATTCCCCGCCCCGGCTTTTTCAGTCTGTCATCTCAGCAAGCACCCGCGCGAGCAGCGTGCGCGGCAGAATCACCGGCAGCCCGGTCAACGCGCGCAGCCGCTCCTTCATCTCCCGGCTGTAGCCAATGCAGTCGAGCACACAGATCTGCGCACCCGCCTCCACAAGCCGCGCGGCGGCATCCTCCAACCCGGCGGCCCCTTCATACGGGTTTGCGCTGACCGCGGTCACCTTTTTGGCGACCGCGCCCCAGTTTTCCCGGCACTGTGCGAGCTGCCCCGCGTCGGGATTCACCACCCCGATATGCTCCGCCAGATGCGGCGCCACGCCGTAAAGCAGCCTCTGCGGGAAGATGAGCGGCATCTGTGAACAAAAGACGTCTGGAAACTTCCCGGTACAGAGCAGCACAATGAGCTCCACGCCCTGCTTTTGCAGCGCGTCAATCCTGTGCTGTACGATGGGGAGAATTTTTCCTTCCCCCATCCGGACCCAGCCCCCGTCCCGCAGGCGGGAAACCAGCAGCTCCTCTCCAGCCGACGGAGCGAGCGCCGCGATTTCGTCCTTTGTCAGGCCATCCAGCACCCCCGTCTGCAAAAAGGTCACACCGTCCAGCAGCGCTTCCATTTCCGGCACCACATCGTCACGCGGGGACTGGCCAATGGTAATCACCCCGATCAATTTCCGCATAGGTGTCTCACACTTCCCCCTGCGTCCTGAAATGGGACATTGGGCCATATTTTCTGACGATCCGGGCATATTCCGCCTCGTCATAGAACGCGCATTTTCCGCGGCCAAAGGCCTTTGCCACCTCCAGCGCGAAACGCGCCGCCGCTTCCACATCGGCGCAATGGGTCGCTCCGGTGGCGCAGCCTGGCACCATCGTCTGGGTCGTAATCGCAACTCCCACCACCGGCGCGCTGGTCGCGGTGCAGGGCTGCATCACGCTGTTAAGATGATAAAGGCCATTCCCATAGGGGGTGATATCCTGCTGGGTGATTGCAAACACCTGCGGCGGCCTGCCGGTGACCGTTTGCATCACATCGAGCAGCGGCTCGCTCACCCGCAGGATATAGCCGTCCTTCACGGTCGGGGAAATCGCAAATCCATTATGGTTGATGATCCGGTTGCCCTTGGTGGTGTCGATCGAGAGGATCGCATCCATCCCATCCTCCACCTCCATGGCGTTCATATCCGCCATGTCCACCGGGGAACCCATAAACGGGACCGGCTCATGCGGCTGGGTGGGCGCGTCCGGACAGATATGCGTGCAGACGACGACATCCCCTTCGAGAAAGTCGCCCTTGTTCTGCATATCGAGAAGTTTCGATGCAACGGAAAGCGCTGCCAGCGCGCCGTCTCCGTCCGAAACAAAGCCGGTCATCTCCGGACGCGCGCCCAGTCCGCCGAGCCGGCCCAGAATTCCGATGGTTGGCGCGGGGCCGCCCTTCACCCTCCCATTGCTGCCGGGGATGCACACCCGGACAAAATCGGTCGCATGGTCTTCATGCGCCATCCGCTTGACCACAACCTGCTGTGCGCCCAGCCTTTCCAGATACGCTTTCGCACCTTCGCCCGACGCGTCCGCCCGGTCCAGCAGGTCAAATACTTCTATCACTTGCCTGGTTAGCATGGGGTTCCTCCCTTTCCGCCCGCGGGCGGCGCCGGTTATCCACCGGGCCGCGTGCGGATGTTCATTTTATCGGATGCCGCCGCCGGCATTCATAAAAGGCAAACAACCCTTCCGCCATCACAGGGTCTATCACAGGGATGCCGCAGTGCCGTTCCAGCCGGGCTGACGCACCGATGGTGCTCAGCCCGGTACAGGCCAGCGCGATCGATCCGGCGCCCGCTTCCCGCAATTTCACAGCATGTGCAAAGACGCTTGCCTCGCCGTCTGGCGTCATCAGATCAAGGGTCGAGCTGACGCCCACGGGCCTGCCGAGATTCAAAAGCCCTTCTCCTAAAATCTCCACATACGGGTCCGGCACGTAGTCGGTGATCCCCAAAATCCCCGCGCGTCCACCGCAGCGCCGCGCGATTGCCGCCACCGAAGAGCCCGCGCCCACCACTGGGATATCCATCTCCGCGCGCAGCTCGGTGACGCCCGGGTCATCGGCACAGCTCACCACCAGCACATCGATCCCGGAAAACAGCTTCGCGGTCTCAAGGATCTTGGGGATGGCCACCGCCTTGCTTTCGGGATCATGGATACCCATCGGCTGATCCGGGATACAGCGGGACTCGGTCTCCAGCATGGGAAAGTACCGTTCGATCAGCTCCCCGTGCAGCTTCATCAACACAGGGTCATGCTGGGTCACCACGCGGATGACCCCAACTCTCCATTTTTTCTCCATACAGGCCTCCCTCAGCCGAGGTAGTCGGTGATCGCGCCGATATACACCTTCGCCGCGTTGATCACGTCCTGCACGTCAACCGTTTCGTTATAGGCGTGCACGCCTTCCAGATTGGCGGGGCCGTACTGCAGGGTCGGGATGCCCGCGTAGCGGAAGAAGCGCGCGTCGCTGCTGGCCCACTGATAGGTGCGGTTGAGCGGTTCTCCCCAAACCTCCTGCACGTTCTGCGCAACTGCCTCGACAATCTCCGCCTTCTGGTCGGTGCAGTTTGGCTCGCTCTTCCAGCCAAAGCTGTATTCGACCCCGTCCACACCCGCTTCCTTTATGATAAGCAGCAGCTTTTCCTCCACCATTTCACTGGTGACACCGAGCGGGATGCGCACATCCACCTCGGCGTATGCAGAATCCGGCACCATGTTCACTTTGGTGCCGCCGCTGATCTTTCCGATGTTGACCGAGCAGTGGTTGAGCACATGCTGCGCGCCGGGCGCGGTGAGCAGCCGCTTGGCCATTGCGCGGGACTCCTCCATCACCCGCGCGACCTCGTCGTCGTAGCGCGGGACGATCTCCCGGATCTGTTCAATGCGGTTTAAAATCCGCATCAGCTTCACAATCGCATTATCCCCGACAAAGGGGGAAAGGCTCCCATGCGCGGGCGTGCCCGAAACCGAAAGCTGAATCCAGCAGCTTCCTTTCTGCCCAATCTCGCAGTTGAAGTAACCGGTCGGCTCCGCGATCAGGCAGGCGTCCCCGGTGACTGCCCCGCTTTCCACCAGCCATTTGGTTCCCCACGCGCCGCTGACCTCCTCATCCGGGACGACGGTGAGCAGCAGTTCGCCGCCAAGGTCGGCCTTTTCTTCCGCGAGCAGCCCCATGACAAACAAAAGCCCCGCCAGGCCGCACTTCATGTCGGAAGTGCCCCGGCCCAGAATTTTGCCGTCGCGGATTTCGCCGCAGAAGGGATCAAAGTCCCATTTTTCCAGATTGCCCACCGGCACCACATCCGAGTGTCCGTTCAGCAGCAGGCGCCTTCCGCCCGGTCGTCCCATGCGCGCCACAATATTGGGCGTTTGAGGCGTTGGACGCAGAATTTCACAAGCGATCCCATGCGCCTTCAGGTAGTCGCAGATGAATGCGGTGACCGCTTCCATCTCCCCGGGCGGGTTCACGCTCGGAATCCGGATCAGCTGCTGGCAAAGCTCCAGAAGTTGATCTTTCTTGCTCTCCACAAGTTCCCGCAACTGTTTTTTCTCCATACCGCAAGCACCATTCCTTTCGCAAGGGCAGCTAAAATTTTTGCCCTGCGGGCCGAAACGCTTTCCG
This sequence comes from Anaerotruncus sp. AF02-27, assembly GCF_003465835.1. Taxonomy (NCBI): domain Bacteria; kingdom Bacillati; phylum Bacillota; class Clostridia; order Eubacteriales; family Oscillospiraceae; genus Anaerotruncus; species Anaerotruncus sp. AF02-27. The sequence goes on from NZ_QSBX01000007.1 coordinate 3,888, forward strand.
GCCCGCAGAGGCAGGTTTTCCATTTAGGGATGCGCGGGATTGATTACCCGCTATTTTGTCTTGTTGGTTTTCCAGTTGAAGAGCCCCGGGAACGCCTTGATCAGCGCCGCGAAGATGATAAACTGGAAGATCGAATAGAGGACCGCGTACCAGGCCAGGGTGAACGGCCAGGTCGGATAGAATGGATACAGCTTGAGCAGCGTCGCGTTGCCCCAGGTGAACATGACCTGTTCCACAAAGAACTGGAGCAGGAAGGTCAGGATGCCGAAAACAATCCAGCGTTTCTTGGTGTCCTCAATTTTCAAAATGACATGCGTCCAGATAAACGCCCAGTAAATACCCTTGATCGGCTGCGCCCAGAGGTCTACAATCGGCGTACCGGAAGGGATGCCACGCGCGATGCCTACAATCGCGCCCACGACCGGCCCGCCTGCCATGCCTGCCAGGCAGGGCATCAGCGCGCCCGGATCCATGACCAGCGGGGGCACCAGGGGAACCGCGATCCCCAGCGCGCGGAATGCGAACGCCGCGCCACCAAAGGCCGCCGCAAGGCCGATTTGGTTCGAGGTTAAAAAGGGTTTCCTGGTCTTTACATCCAATTTGTTCTCTGCCATATACTACCATCCTTTCAGCGCTGTGCCGGCTCTGCCGTTTCCGGCCCGCCACAGCTTAAACTATTGGGCCTTGGATTTCCGTTTGGAAAGGATTATTCGCCGGGTTTCTCCTCAATTTCCTCTTTTTTACCGTCCTTCTTATGGGTCACCCGATAAGCGTACCATCCGAGCAGCACGAGGATCACCACCAGCGCAATCCAGTTCCACGGGAACAGGTCTGCCAGAAGTTTCGCGCCTTTCTGGTAAAACTGCCTGAACGCGACAAAGAACACAAATAATGCCGCAAGTCCTACCAAACCCAACTTTGCCTTTTTGTCCATGCTTTACACCTCACTTTAAGATTCAATGTCTTTAAGGGCAATCAGGCCAACAGGTCGTAGACAAACCTTGTGCCAAACCAGCCCTTACCAATACTGAAATAGGCGACCACTGCAAACGCCGCTAGCATAATCGCGATCACCGCGAAATCGCGGCCTTTAAACCGGATTTCATTGCGGTAGGTGCGGTTCACCGGGTCATAGGTAAATCCGCGCGCTTCGATCGCGCGGGCGATTTCACGCCCCTTCATAATGGAAATGAACAGTCCCGGGACGATGACCGGGATATACGCCTTCACCTTTTTGTAGGGGTTTTTGCTTTCAAAATTCGCGCCGCGGGATTTCTGCGCCTCGATGACCGTGCTGATTTCTTTTTTCAGCACCGGGATATAGGAAAACGCAATCCCGATCGCGATCGACGCCTCCGGCGGGATGCGCGCCTTGTTGAGCGCGAGCACGATATCTCCGGTAGGGGTCACTGTTGTGATCAGGTCCGCGATCCAGATGAACAGGATGAACCGCAGCCCGTTTCCAAAGCCGGTCAGGATGCCGGTCATGGTGATCGGGATCGTCTGATTTGGGAGCAGGTAGAAAAAGACCTGTTCATTCGGGAGCGGCGTCGCAAACGGGAAGTTTAAAAGGAAAAAGAGGATAAACGCCAGCAGGAGCGGCTTTGTGATCCGTTTGACCTCCTTGTGGCTGATGCCGGAAACCCGGTACATGGCATAGGCGCCCGCCATCATAACGATGGTCAAAAACGGGTCCATCACCATAACCCCGACAAAAATCAGGATCAATAGCAGGAGCATCTTGGTCCGCGGGTCCAGGCTGTATAAAAAGGACTTTTCCACCGCTTTATTCATTACGCATGCACCCCCGCCGTTTCAAATGTAAGTTCTGAGAGCAGCTGCATCGCTTCCTCCACATTGATCGCCGTCGGGCTTGTGATCCCGGCCTGCTGCAAAAGGCGGGTCACCTGCGGGGATTCCAGATTGGACGAATTGAGCAGCTTTTCCTGTGCAAACACATCGCGCGGGGATCCCTGCGCAATAACGGTGCCGTTATGCATCACGATGATCCGGTCGGAGTATTCCGCGGCGATGCTCATATCGTGGGTGATGACTACGATGGTCTTGTGCAGTTCCTTGTTGAGCCATTTCACCATGTCCATCATCTCATGGCTCTGGCGCGGGTCCTGCCCGGTCGTCGGCTCGTCGACTATCAGAACGTCCGGCTCCATCGCGAGGATCGCCGCCACCGCGATCTGCTGACGCTGGCCCTTGCTCAGGTTGTAGGGGTTCTGGTCAAACAGGTCGTCAATGTGCAGCATTTTCCCGACCTCGCCCACCGTCTTGTCAATCTTTTCCTGCGGCCAGCCGAGGTTCTTTGGCCCGTAACAGATCTCATCGCGCACCACCGACGAGAAGATCTGGTGGTCCGGGTTCTGGAAGCAGTAACCCACCTTCTGGGACAGCCCCGCCACCGTGGTGTCGCGCGTTTCGGTGCCGAAAACCTTCACGCTTCCGCCCGTCGGTTTGAGCAGTCCGTTGAAATGCTTGACAATGGTGGTCTTGCCGGAGCCGTTCTGCCCTACGATCGACAAAAACTCCCCTTCATAAATGTCCATATCAATGCCGTGCAGCACCTCCACCTCGGAATTGTAGCCGAAGCGCAGGCCGCGCACCTCAATGACCGGCTTTTCATACCGGGCTGGCTCGGGAAAGCCCTCGCCCACCGTGTCAAGCCGCTCCTGCGGAAGCTTTCCTGGAAGCGCTCCGGAAAGCTCCGCAACCGCTTTTGCAAGGTTGGTCGTAAGCGCCAGATCCGCCTTCCCGGCGTCTTTGAGCCGGTTAAAGACCTGGATGATCTGCGGAGCCGCCACTCCGATTTCCATCAATTCCCGGTAATGGGTCAGCACCTGTTCCGGTTTACCGTCAAAGACGATCCGCCCTTTATCCATGACGACCAGCCGGTCGACCATGTCGATAATCTTTTCAAGCTTGTGCTCCACGATGATGGCGGTCTTGTTTTTATCACCAGCCACCTTCTTGATCAGGCTGAACACCAGGTCACTGCCGAGCGGGTCGAGGTTTGAAGTCGGTTCATCCAGTATGTAAATCTCCGGCTCCATCGCCAGCACAGCCGCGTATGCGACCGACTGCTGCTGCCCTCCGGAAAGCGCCTGGGGCGGCCGGTCGATCAGGTGCCTCATGTTGACGTATCCGATATACCGGTCGATCAGGGCGTTGATCTCCTCCACCGGAAGGCCCCGGTTTTCCGGGCCGAAAGCGATCTCATCGCCCACCGTGGGGCAGGTGAGCTGCCCGCTCGGGTCCTGAAAGAGCATGCCGGAAATGAAGGCCATCTGCCCAACTGAATATTCCGAAAGGTCTGCCCCTTTGATGCTCACCGTCCCTTTCACCTCGCCGCCATAGGATTCGGGGATCATACGGTTGAGCATCGAGCAAAGGGTGGTTTTCCCCGCCCCGGACGGGCCGGTGATCAGCACGATTTCCCCTTCATTGATCGAAAGGGACACGTCCCTCACCGCCGGCGTGTCCACCCCCGGATAGGTGTAGGACACATGGTCAAAGCGTATCAGTTCGTTACCCATAGTCTCTATCTCCTCGCCTTTGTGGAGTAGGCGGAAAATCCCGCCTGAAAAAATAATGGCGCTGCCAGGGAATTTCCCTGCAGCGTCATTACTGCTTCCAGTATCAAAACGCCCAGGCCGTCATGCGAAAAATCATGCAGCATGCATAATCTTCTCCAAAAAAACCATACCGCGCATGGTTTTCCGTTTCCTAGAAAGCAACCGTCTTTGCCATGGATTCTCATCTTTCAAAAAGGACAAAAATACGTCTGTGGGCAAAACCAAATTGCAGGAAAATCGCCTAAAATCAAGAGTTTTCCATTAACTCACTTCCGATTTGGGCAGCCGCGTTTTCCTTGATACCATATTGTTTGGATTTATTATATCATTTTCCAAAATTCCTGTCCATGTTCAGGACGAACAGAAAGAGGCCGAAGCGGGTGTGCAACAAGCACACCCGCTTCGGCCTCTTGAACATTTGATAAACCCTATAAATACGGACGCATCCGCAGCGCCAGCCCCAAGTCCATCAGCTGTTCGCTGCGGGACAGGTCATATCCAGTCACCGCTTCTATCCGCCGGATGCGCGCGAGCAGCGTATTGCGATGCAAAAACAGCTCCTGCGCCGTCTGGGTTCGCACCCCCATATTGCGGACCAAAGCTTCCAGTGTCCGGACCAGCTCGGTTCCGTTCGCCCGATCGTACGCCACCAGCTTCTGGGCGGTGTTTCCCACGAACTTCTCAAAATAGTTCTTATCCGCGCAGTGCATCAGTGCCTGTTCAAGCCGCGCATGCTCGATATACACGGTCCGCAACCCGCCTCTGCGGCCGATCCGGATCGCATCGGTTGCCTCCTCATACGCGGCCCAGAGGTCCATATAGCAGGACACCTGCGTCGAAATCCCGGCGGTCGTTTCGATACCGAGCTTCATCTGCACCTGTTGCACGGTCAGTTTTGCTGCCTCGATCAGTTGGACCGCCTGCGCCCCCGCGCACAGACAAGAGAAACTGTCGCTTTTGGAAATCACCATGCAGGGGGCCCCTGACACGTTCATCACAGCCTGGATTTCATCCACCACCTGCTGTTTGAGAAGCAGGATGTCCAGCTCGGTCCGGTCCTGGGCCAATTTTTCAAATCCGTTGATATCAAAGACCGCCAGGGAAAACGGCGGGTTCGGCCAGCCGAGATACCGGGCGCGACAGCGGACTTCTTCCTCGCTTTTCACGTTGCGCATGATGATGTCGATAAAGCAGTTGTTATCCATCAGGCTCATGCGCTGATTGAGCGCTTCCAGCTTGGAAAATTCCAGCGCGGTGACCGTGACCGCGTGATCCAGTACCACCATATGCATCTCATCGAAAGTGTTCTTTGGGCAAAAGATAAAAATATAACTGCAGACATTATTTTTGAACCGGGCCTTGCGCGCGACGAGGCGCCCTTCGCCCAAAGGCTTTTCCACAACATCCTCGCTGAAATCCGTACACTCAGCCCAGGCGAGGATTTCCGGCAGAATCTGATGGAAATCACCCCGGAGCGCGGCGCCTTCCGGGGCAGCCGCGGATATTTTCAAATCCCGGTCGGTGATGACCACCGGCATTGAAAGCAGCCGGTGGAGCATATCCGCCACCGCGTCCAGCCCGCCGCCGCTCAGCTCCAGCTCGGTAAACTGATCGTGGATCGTCTTTGAAAATTCCAACCGCACGTTCTGCGCGTCCATAATCGCGCGCATCAGCGGCATCATCAGCTCCACGAACGGCATCGCGTCCGGCACTTCGATGAGCGGCAGTCCATACCGGTCAGCCAGCGCGAGCGCCTCCTCCGGAAGCGCGCCGAAAAACCGCGTTTTGATCGCAATCCCCGCCGACTGCGCGTTGTGGAGAGCTTCAATCAGTTTGAGCAGCGCGCCGGTGTCCTGCCGGAGCACATACCCGGTGGTCAGCAGCAGCTCCTTTTTTTTGAGCCAGGTGGAGATGTCCGGAATCTCCATTGAGTCCACACAGGCAATCTCCCGGCACAGCCCCTTTTCGCCCGCTACCAGCCGGCATTCCCTCATCCGCTCCAACTGCAGCGCTTCCCGAACGGTAATCGCCATTTTCCATCCCTCCGCCTCTGCATTGGACGGCGCAAACCGACCGTCCAGCCTTTAAAAAAAGCATAGCACAATCGAAACCGGCATGCAAGCGAATTCCCGCCTGCACGCCGGTTTTGCGTTTACTGCCTCTGCCCGGAGAAGATCTCCCCAAAGCGGTTGAGCGGGAAAGGGGTGCGGGCCAGCGGCCGCACCGCGATTGACATGAGCAGAGCGGGGTTATCGTCCGCCGCGATCCGGTTCGAGTGCAGCGCGCCGCAAAGGCGGCACCGGTGAATAACCGCCCATTCCCCATCCTTTCGCACCCAAACGCTCACAGGGTCCATGATTCCGCCGCACAGCGACGAGCGGTCTCCCGGCTCGTCGTCAACGTGGATGCTCGAAAGGCAGTGCGGGCAATGGTTGCGGTACCTGCTTCCCGCGCCCTCCGGGGTGATAAGCTCCCCACAGACCTTGCAGGGGAAACTTTCGGTACATGCGGCCTTGCGGTAGTCCGGCCCCGCCGCCGGACGGGACGCATTGCCCCCCAGCTTCCGCCAGGCTTCATACCGTTCTCGGCAAACACGTTTTTCGCGAACCGCCGCGCGCACCGCGCATCCGTCCTCATGGGTGTGCGTACAGTTCCCAAAAGCACAGTCCGAAAGCAGACCGGCAATCTCCGGGAACACGGTATCCAGTTCCCGCCCGGCGACCCCCGTAAGCGCGAAATCCCGAAAGCCGGGCGTATCAATAAGCCGCGTCCCGTCCAAGCCCGGAATCAGAACGCTTGTACTGGTTCCCGCAGGCGCCGCGGAGGGAGGCTCTTGTCCGCTCAGGGCGGACAAAAGCAGCCTGACAAGGGTGGTTTTCCCACTGCCAGGGCCGCCGGCAAGAAGGACGGTTTTGCCGCGCACCGCCCGCAGCAGAGTATTCCGTTCATTCGCAAACGGACCCGCGCAGACAAAATCCGCTGCGGCCCGGTAAGGCTCCAGCCGTTCCTGCAAGAGAGCCTGCGCGCTTTCTCCAATACAGTCCCACTTGCTGACATAAAGCCCGAACCGCACGCCGGCCCGCCCGGCGGCAATGGCGGCGGCCTCTGGGAATCCGGCCTGTTTGAGCAGGCAGTCCGCTGGAATCACAGCCAGCAACAGCTGTACATTTGCCGCCATCAGGATTTCCTTTCCCTGCGCGCGCCGGTCTCCGCGGAACACCGCGCCCTGCCGCGCCAGAACCTGCGTCAGCCTATATTGGCCGCCTTCCACCGGCTCCAGCGCCACACGGTCGCCCACGGCCAGCGCGTTTCGATCCGCCGCCAGTATGCCGGGAAGCTGACAGGAAACCTGCCGCCCGTCCAGCAGGATCTGCGCCTGTTTATGTTGGATGGCCGCGGCAACGGCCTCTATCGGTTGAATGGTTGTTTGCTTCTTTTTCAATGTTTGGTTCCTCCCGGAATCTTTCAAGGGTTTCACCCGCCTGTTTTCATCCCCATTATAAGGCCGGTTTCCCGCCGCGGGCAACCTCGAAAACAGTTCTGTAAAAAGAATGCGCCATGCGGCGGCTGCCGCATGGCGCATGGTTATTGACCGGTTTTCTGGCTTGCAAGAATCCGCTGGATGCTCTTGGGCGACAGGTAGTAGGCCTCTGAAAGCTCCGCGACCGACATCCCGGCGCGGTAGCATCCGTATATTTCCCGGTTTCTGGAACGGGTCAGTTCCCGGCTTTTTGTCCTTTCGCCCCAGGGCTTGCGGTTTTCCTCTTTCCTTGGGACATAGAGATATCCGCCGTCGACATAGCTTTGGATCTTGTCGAGCAGCTCTTTTGGCAGCACGTCGGCTGCTTTAACATAGCGCATAATGCTCCTCCGAATTTTGAGATTCAGGAATGAGCAAAGGCTATCGAATTTTCCGTTTTCAGACACATGCGATAGCCTTTGCTATGCGCAAACGACCGAATTACAGTTAACAAAATAAGATTTCATGAAAATAATACTCCTCTCAATATACAAAAAGCCCGTGGAAAACACGCCGCACCCCGAAACGTGCAGAATCCTTCCCACAGGCAGAAAATCCAAATAAAAACGCGCAGGAAAAACTTCCTGCGCAGCCGGATTTTACAAATTGAAGCAGTCTGTCAGGCGTGTTCCAAAAAAGGCAACAGAAACAAAGGGGCAATCCCCCTTTGGCGGCGCCTTTTCAACGATATTCAGTTGAACATCACGAAAACAGACAGGACAGACATCAAGACACTTCTTTCAAATATTTTTTTCATTTTAGCATCCCGGCCCGGATCTGTCAAGCGCGAAGGCAACCGTCCCGGGCGGGCCGCAGCGTAAAGGTCCCGCAGGCACAGCGGCATGGAACCGGATACCCGGCGGAAAACGGACAATGTCTGATTCGCCAGAAAACCGCGCCAGGAGACTGCCTTATCTGCCGGGAAAATAAAGCCGTATGGAGAAAATCCCATCCGCATTCTCACTTTGAAACCATCCGCCATGGTCCCGGACAATTTTTTCACAGGTTCGCAGCCCCAGTCCGGTGCTTTGCGCGCGGCCCGCAGTTTTACGCGCGGCATTCTCCAGAAGGAGCAGCAGTCCCCCATCCTGTATCCTGCAGCGGATTTTCACCGGACGGGATGGGTCCGCATATTTCCGGATGTTGGAGAGCAGATTGTCAATCACCCGCCGGAACTGATCGACATTGACCAGAAGCGTGCAGTTTTCTTTTGGCAGCTCCCACTGCGGGGTGAATCCCTGACTTTCCAATTCAAACAGCCCCTCCCCGACCGTCTGCTGCAAAAGTTCGACCGCATCCGCCTGCTCAAGTTCCAGCGATTCGGGCGTTTTTCCATAGACCAGGAAGTATTCGAACAGCTTATCGGAAAGTTCTTTGATCTGGAGGGCCTTCTGACGGCTGCCGGAAAGGAACCGGCGGCATTCCTTTTCGTCTGTATATTTTCCATGCTCCAATATCTCCAGATACCCAATCAATGCGGTGAGCGGTGTGCGCAGGTCGTGCGACATGGCGGTAACCAGCTCGTGATTTGCCCGTCGGGCGGCTTCCTCACTCTCCCGCCGCTCGATCACAGCACGGCGCATATCATTGATCCCACAGGCCAGCTCGCGCAGTTCATCCCCGCCGCATTCGGTCACCTCGTAGCCGAGATCCCCGCCTTCAAGGATTTTGAGTTCCCGCGCCAGCAGCCCAATATAGGCTGTCTTTCGGCCAATCAGCACCGCCATCAGCAGGATAAATGCCAAAAATGCCAAAAGCCCCGAACCGACCGCAGCCAGGTTATAATACCGCAGCTCAAAAAAGCAGATAACCTGCGCCTGCGCGGCGCCATCCGCAAAGAAGATTGTGTGGTAATTGTACCATGGATAATAAGCGACATCCCAGCCGTACGCGTCGGACTCCATCTCCACGGGAACGGTGGAATCATAAACAAGCCGTCCGTTTTGCGTGAGAATCAGGTTCACATAGCGTTCCCGGCCGGCCCATTTGTCAAGGCTCTCCCGGTCACCAAGCGAAATCTCCCCGCTGGAAACGAACGACTGCAACCGGGTGATGCAGGCTTCTTCCTGCCGCTCCTGGAAGGTTTCCGACAGGATAAAGGTTTCAATTGCCCGTTCAGCAACCCAGCGGCATCCAAAAAAGGCCCCAACAGCCACGGCAAGGGAAATCAGCACGCCTGCCAACAGTTCCCATCCCAGACGGCTTTTCCAGACTGGCTTATTCAATGCGGTACCCCTTTCCCCAGACGTTTTTGATATAACGGGGATTTTGCGGATCATCCTCCAGCTTTTTGCGCAGATTGCGGATATGCACCATGACCGTGTTGCTGCAGGTATAAAAATAAGGCTCTTCCCAGACGCTTTCATAGAGGTTCTGAGCGGTAAAGATCTTACGGCGGTTGCCCGCGAGCAGCAGCAGAATGCGATACTCCAAATCGGTAAGCTGGATTTCCGTGCCGTTCTTGATGACTTCATTATAGTCGGTGCGGATCAGAAGGCCGGGCAATTCGATCACCTTTCCGCCGGATACCGTCTCCTTACCGCGATAGACGCAGTAGCGCCGCAGCATCGCCTTGACACGGGCGGTCAATTCCGCATAGGAAAACGGCTTGACCAGATAATCATCCCCGCCGGCCGAAAAGCCCACCGTCTTATCCGAGTCCTTCCCCTTGGCCGTCAGAAACAGGATGGGCGCGGTGAATTTCTTGCGGATCTCCGCACAGGCAGAGATCCCTGACCGCTGCGGCATCATCACGTCAAGAATCACAAGGTCGACCGACGCATCCATCTTTTCCACCGCTTCATCTCCGTCCGCGGCCTCCTCCACCAGAAAGCCCTCGCTTTCCAGAAGAATGCGCACCACTTCACGGATTTCCGGATCGTCGTCCGCGAACAGGATCTTCTGCCTGTCCATACCGCCACCTCCTGTTTTACGCTTGTGAACCGGCTCTGCGCCGGATTTTCCAAATTCATCATAGCATGCCTTTCCTCGGTTTGCCAGCGGGCGGGCCCGGATTTCAGAATTCTTAAGATTTTCCATAGGCATTTCTTAGGAATCACACGGTAGGATGAAAGGCATGACAAAGGAGGCGATCCCATGACGGATGATGTGGCCATCGAGGTGCGTGGCCTTCGCAAGGAATATCATGTGGGGGACGAGGTTGTTGTGGCGCTGCACCGCATCGACCTGCGAATCCTGCGGGGGGAAATCTGCTGTATCTTCGGCACCTCCGGCTCCGGCAAAAGTACCCTGCTGAATCAATTGGCGGGCATGGAAAAACCCACCCGCGGCGGCGTAAAAATCGGCGGCGTCTCGATTTCCGCACTGGATGAAGACCTGCTGGCTGCGTTTCGCCAACGAAATATTGGTTTTATCTTCCAGTCCTATAACCTGCTGCCCACCCTGACCGCCGCTGAAAACGTCGCGCTGCCCCTGGTATTCCGCGGCGTGGACCAGCGGATACGCGAGCAGGCTGCCGTGAGCATCCTCAAAAAAGTGGGGCTCGCCCACCGGCTGGACCATTATCCTGCCCAGATGTCCGGCGGGCAGCAGCAGCGGGCGGGAATCGCCCGCGCCTTCGTGGCAAAGCCCAAGATCGTCTTTGCGGATGAACCGACTGGGAATCTGGACACCAAAACCACGGCCGAGATCATGGGAATGATGACCGCGTTTGCCAAGCGTTACCGGCAGACAATCGTGCTGGTCACCCACGATCCCGAAATGGCGCGGTATGCCGACCGCATTGTCACCCTGATTGACGGAAGAATCGTCAGCGACACGAAAGGAGAACGAAACACATGAACCTCAAACGATACGCCGCCGCGTTTCTTGCGGCAGCCTGTGTCCTCTTCGCGGGCTTTCCCGTGTGCGCGGCGGACAGCCGGCCGAACAGCGACTATCTGACCGTAACCGGTTATTCCTTTTATAAGTCAGCCACCGGCAAACCGATGGAGCGGGTCAAAAAAGACGACCGCATCACCGTGGAAGCAACCGTGAAGCAGTCGCAACTCACCACGGACCAGGCCGGGAAAATCCGAGTCTCGGCGTCATCGGAAAGTTTCCGCATCGGCAAGGACAGCAAAGTTTCCGCCGAGGTGACCTCTAACGGGCAGGAACCCCTTGCCCTGAAGCTTCTGTTCTCTGACATCATCTACAAGGGCACCGGCGACACGCTGCGGTTTAAGCTGAGCTACAGCGGCTCCACACAACCGGATTACGGGACCGTCCGCATCTTTGAATGCGTGGAGTACCAAAAGCCCCAGAAAGAAAATAACGGCAAGGACGAGGACGGCAAGCCCAAAAAGACCACCCACTACGGCGCACCGGTCATTCTCATCACCCGACAGGAATTTGACCGCCCTGTGCAGCCTGGCGAAACCTTTCAACTGACCGTCCGCTTACAGAACACCAGCACCCAGCTTTCCGCGGCGAATCTCATCGCGACATTTGAACCCTCGGAGGGGCTCACGCTGCTGGAAAGCGGGGCCTCCCAGTATCTGCGTACCCTGCGTCCGCGAAAAACCGAGGAGCTGACCGTGCGGCTGCGCGCAAATAAGGAACTCCAAAGCCCATCCCAACAGCTGGGCGTATCGCTCAAATACGACTATGTGGAAAACGATGAGCGGGCGTCTTCCACAGCAGCGGAAAGGCTGCCGATCCCATTTGATGAATCCGTGACCGGAAAAAGCGGCATGCCAACCCCAAACCTGATTGTCAGCCGCTATGACTACGGAAAAAAGGTGGCGGTGGGCGATTCCTTCGACCTGGCGCTGGAATTTCGCAACACCAGCCCGGATACGCCGGTTGAGAACATTGTCCTGTCGCTTGACACCAGTGACGGCCTTTCGATCTCGGACGGCTCAAACACCTTTTACTTCCCGGCGCTTGCGGCAGGCGGGACCCTTTCCCAGACCGTCCACGTCCAAGCCATCCCGCAGGAAAAGCAGGAATCCCCCAAGATCGACCTCGCATTTAAATACGAATATCTGGATGGGGCCAAACGGGTCCCTGCCACGGCCAGCGAAAAAATTGCCATCCCGGTCGTTCAGCCCGACCGTTTCCAGGTGGCTCAGCCGTCCCTTCCGGAAGCCGTGGTCCAGGGTGAGGAAGCAACCGTCTCGCTTCCCTATGTCAACAAAGGAAAAGGCCAAGTTTATAATGTGGAGGCCGAGATGGAAGGCACAAACATGAGCCTGCTCGAAGCTCACCAGAACTTGGGAAACTTTGAAGCGGGCAAGAGCGGAACGATTGATTTTATCATAACCCCACAGGAACCCGGCGAAGTAACCGGGAAGATCACTGTCAGCTATGAGGACGCCAACATGAAGGTGCAGAAGCTCACCTTCCCGCTGGCCCTGCAAGTTTCGGAGGCTTTGCCGCAGGAGGATATGACCGAACAGCCGGAGGATATTCCGGCGGGACCGCCAGCCGGCTGGATCTTTTGGACGCTGGGCGGGTTCGGCGTTTTGCTCTCAGCCGGGCTGCTGATCCGGCGCGCGCATCAGAAAAAACGACGGGCGGAAGCGCAGCTGGAAAGCTTCACATGGGAGCCGGAGGACGACACGCAGCTCACAGCTGGGGAAAGGGATGGCAAAGATGAAACGCAGTGACCTCATCCGCATGTGCGTGAAAAATCTCTTCCGGCACCGGGCGCGTACCATGCTGACCATCCTGGGCGTGGTGGTGGGCTGCTGCGCAATTGTCATCATGATCTCCATCGGTGTGGGGATGAAGGAATCCCAGGAAAAAATGCTCTCGGAGATGGGGGATCTTACCATCATCACCGTAACCCCTGCCGGGAAAGGGAAAAGCAGCCCGCGGCTTGACAGCCGCGCGGTACAAAAAATCAAGCAGATTTCTCAGGTTGAGGTGGCCTCGCCCAAGCTGACGGCGGAAAATGTAACCCTCCAGCTCTATGCAGGCCAAAACCGCCGGTATATCAGCACCTGGCTGGAAGTGGTCGGCCTTGCCCCGGAGGCGCTGGAAGCGCTCGGCTACCAGCTCACCGAGGGGGAATACCTCGGCAAACAGGCGTTCGCCGTCCTGGTGGGGCAGGATTTTGAATACGGCTTTGCGGATACAAAGCGGCCGGAAGGCCGCAACACGGTGGATCTCTATGGCGGTATGTTTTTTTCAGAAGATCCATCCGGTGCCGTGGAAGATCCGCAAAAGCCCACCCCTTTTTTCAGTGCGGAAAAGACGCCGCTCGAGCTGGAAACCGGCGATGAGAAGAAATCCAACCAGAAGCTCACCTTTTCCGGCCGGATGAAGGAGGATTACGGAAAGGGCTTTGAGACTTCTCAGGGCGTGGTCATGCGCATTCAGGATCTGGAGCAGCTGCTGGATCAGGCCCGCAGGGCCGCCGGAAAGAAAGCGGATACAAAAAAAGGCTTCCAGACGGTGCTGGTAAAGGTGCGCTCTATTCAGGATGTGGAACCGGTGGAAAAAGCCATCAAGGAGATGGGCTTCCGCACCAGCTCGATGGAGAGCATCCGCAAACCGATGGAAAAGGAGGCCCGTCAGAAACAGATGATGCTGGGGGGGCTGGGCGCCATCTCATTATTGGTCGCGGCGCTCGGCATCACCAACACGATGATCATGTCCATCACCGAACGCACCCGCGAAATCGGCGTCATGAAGTCGCTGGGATGCTTTGTCCGGGATGTGCGCTCCGTTTTTCTTTTGGAGGCGGGCCTTATCGGGTTTTCGGGCGGGGTGATCGGTGTGATCCTGAGCCTGCTCATCTCGGCCGCCATGAACCTCTTGGCCAACCGGGCCGCTGTAACTTCCCTGTCCGCTGCGATGGCCATCCTGAACGAACAGGGGACGCGCATGTCGGTGATACCGCCTTGGCTGGCGCTGTTTGCACTGCTGTTTTCCGCTCTCATCGGGTTGGGATCCGGCTATTACCCCGCTAACAAAGCGGTTCGCATCCCGGCGCTGGAGGCAATCAAACATGATTGACCGCGGCTGTGATCCGTCTCCGGTCCGCAGCCATAAAATCCCAAGGCCGCTTTCAGTTCTCCCGTTCATCTGCATCCTGATCGTGGCGCCCTGTCCGGATGGCATCTGTTTGCGCCAAACCCGATGCTGTAAAATCCGGCGGCCGCGCGCTTGGACGCGAAAGGAGCAAAGCAGCAGGAGCGACCTTTCGGTCGCTCCTGCTGCTTTGCTCTCGTTCCCTGTTGGAACATTTATGCGGCATTCGAAGAAAGCATTTTAACATCATCGCCGTGGATGGTGATGTGATCCGGCAGGCAAGCGCACGCGCCCTGCGGGTCGGAGATGCTGGTGAATACCAGCGGATCCATTTTCATGGTGTCGTTGTAGTTGATGACGCCATCGCGGCTGCGCCCACGCAGTCCCTTGGAGATCGGTCCAATGTACATGTTGTACTTGCCGGTGCTGAGCTTCTCAACGGTCACTTCGGTGAAATCGTCGAACTCACGGAACTGGAAGCGGGGGCTTTTGCTGTTCGGGGTATAGGCAATGAAACGTTCGGTGGTGATGCAGTATGCAACTTTGTTATGCATCTTGCGGATGGCCAGGAACGGGGAAACCGCGATGTAGGCGGCAAGCACAGTGCAGAAGATGCCCACATTGCGCAGCAGGGTTGGCTCGAGTTCTTTGGCCGGGCCGTAGCTGAAGCTGTACCAGCCGGTGAATACCAGAAGCAGCACGCTGACTGCCCACATGGTGAAGATCCTTCCGGGGAACGGTTTTTCAAAAAGCTTGATGTCTTCCGGTTTTCCCTGCCAGACAACCTGCTCGTTTTCGCGAAGTCTTTCTTTCAAAATCTGATTCATAATGCTCTCCCTTTCTCAATTTTGGTGCAATCGCTCTGTGTGTTTGGTTTTCGGATAGATTTCCGGGCGTTTTCCCGTTCCGGATCCGGGAAGTCACCCTATGCTCATGCCTGCCGCCTCTTCTGCCGCTAGGGAAGAAGCGCGATTGGCAAAATCGCCTTAGGTATCAAATACTTCTGCCGCCCGACGGAATTTTTCCGCCGTCTGGGGGTCGCCAAGCTGTTCATAAGCATCCGCCAGCAGCTGATAGATCTGCGGGTCCGCCGGCGACTGCGCCAGCGCCGCCTTGAGCTTGCCGAGCGCTGTCTGCCCGTCGCCGTCCTTCAGCAACCGGCCGACCTCTTCCCGCAGCCCGCTTCTGCGCTGTGCGTCCAGCGAAAGCCCTTCAAGCACCGACCGCAGCCGGTCGGCGGTAAACGGTTTTTGCAGATAGGCCATTGTGCCCAGCTGAGTGCATTCCACTGCGTTTTTCACGGTCGGATAAGCCGTGATGATGATGACCGGGGTCCCAATACCGCGTGCGCGGATTTTGCGCAGCACCTCGGTTCCACTGAGCTCGGGCAGCTTGATATCGAGGAAAATCAGATCGAACTTTCCTGTGCAGATCGCTTCATAACCCTCGCGGCCATTCGCCGCTGTCTGCACCTGATAGCCGTCAATCTCTAAGCATTTCGTCAGCATCAGCCGGATATTCTTCGTGTCGTCCACGACCAGTACCTTTTTCATCGTCCCGTCCTCCTTTCGGTGAAACCGGCAGCGTGAAGATGAATTTGCTGCCGTGATCCATTTCGCTTTCGCACCAGATTCTGCCGCCGTGTGCGGCAATGATGCTGCGTGCGACCGCAAGGCCGAGTCCGCTTCCGCGCATCTCCAGATCATAGCTGGTGACCTGGACATATTTGTCAAAGATGCGCTCCAGGTATTCCTTTGGGATGCCGACGCCGGTATCTTCCACCTCCACTGTGATATGGTCCGCGTCCGCATAGGCGCGCACCGTGATGGAATCGCCTTCCTTGGTGTATTTCACCGCGTTGGAAAGCAGGTTGTTGATAACCCATGTGATTTTCGCGGGATCCGCCGAAATGGCTGGCAGTCCCTGCTCCAATTCACTTGCAAGGGCCACGCCGCCATTTTTGGCGAGCGGCCCGAATTGCCGAAGAGGTTCCTGTATGATCTCTTCAATCCTACAGGGTTCATAGTGGTAAATCGTACTGGAGGATTCGATTCGCGAGAGCTCCAGCAGGTCGCTGACCAGGTTGCAGAGCCGTTCGCTGTCCTCCCGCAGAGTCCCGACGATCTCCTGCTGGTCGCCGGTCAGTTTCCCGACCGCATCGCTCTCCAGAAGATCGATCCCCATGACGATCGATGTGAGCGGGGTTTTGAACTCGTGGGAAATGGTGGCGATAAAGTCGCTGCGTTTGCGGTCAAGGGCTTTGAGCGCCGTAATATCATAAAGCACGATGATCGCCGCATCGGGACCCACCTTCCCGTCATAATCGAGCGGAGTCACCATGACGTTGAAAAATTTGGCATTTTCGCCGTTTCCCAACCGGACGACCTGCTCAGAATATGTATGGGATCTGTAATCCACTTTGGAAAATTCGTTGAGCCGGCTCTGCCAGACAACCTCCAGGAAATGGCGGCCAACCGCGTCTTCCATCGGGATGCCAAACAGCCGCTCAAACGACTGGTTTGTCAGGGTTACTTTCGATTCGCGGTCAAGGATGACCATCGGTTCGGTGATGCTGCGCACAATCGCGAAGGTCCGGTTGCGCTCGCCCAGCAGTTCGCCCATGGTGCTCTGTTCAAATTCCATCAGCCGCTGGGTCATGTTGTTGAATTCTGCGGCCAGCACCCCTAATTCATCCTCAGTCTTGACGTTCGATTTGCGGTTCATATTGCCCTGCCGGACCGCCCGCAGGTTTTGGGTGATCTCATAAAGCGGTTTAAAGAGCTTATCGGTATACATCCGCGAAGTGAAGAAGCTGATAGCCACCGCCAGCAGGAAAATGAGCGAAAGCATGAAGGTCGAATGCTGGACGACGTCTTTTGCTTCCTGTTTGCGGGCGAAGAGCGCTGTCTCATTGGAAGCGACCAGCTCGCCCATCGCGGCCTTCACTTCCGCAATCTTGGGGACTACCTTTTCGGTGTAATAACGGTATTCTTTCTCCTGCCCGCCCGCTTTGAGCATTTCTGGAAGCATGGCGGTAAAATCGTCGTAGGTGGTTTTGATGTTGGTGATCATCTCCATCTCACGCGGGATGATGATTGTGTTGTATTCCTTTTGGCAGTTGGTTTCAAAAATTTCCATCTGCTCCTGATATTTGGAGCGCGCCACCGCCTGATCCTGTGTATAAAAATAGTCTAAAAGGATGGCATTCTGCGTATTGAGCGCCTCTTTCATCTGGTCCAGACGCTGGATACTGTTGTAATTTGTGACAATCAGATTGTCGACCGCCTTGCTGATCTGATACATGCTCATCAGGGAGTAGATTCCCAACAGGACGATGATCACCACCAGGCTGATATAGACGAGCGACACCTTACTCTTGAGTGTTTTCAGCATATTCTTCCACCGTGCCGGACAGGGAAGGTGGAAGGGCTTCCCTGTCCGGATCTTTCTTGGTCGTTTTCCCTTTCTGTAGTCAGTATACTCCCGGGGCGCCTCCCCTTCAATTGGAGATATATTGACGTACGCCGAGTTATCGGGAGATTTCCGAAGAATAAAAGATTTAAGCCGAATAAACCCCTCGCAAACATACTGCAAATCCTCCTAAATCGCCGATTTTCATTCTTTCATTCTTTTTTATCAAATGTTTGTGAAACTTGCCTTCTTTTCAAAATTTCTCTTGTGTAAAATCGACAAAACAGGGGACAGGCGGTTGCCTGTCCCCTGTTTTTAATCGTGCGAAGCACTCCTTATCCCAAATCCGCCGCCAAAGGCGGCGGGCCATCGCAGATGGCTCCCCACGGGGGATGCGAAGGGGGTATGTAATCCCATTCGAACGGCCCCGCGCCATCAGCGCGCTCCTGAGAACGCCGCGCAGCGCAGGCTGGGCGGCGTTCCGGGAAGGCCGTCTTTAGCCGCCCAGCGTTACATCCTGCTTCTGATACCAATTGAGCGCATCATAAAAATCCTGCGCCGTGAAATCCGGCCAGAGGCTGTCCACCACATAAAAGTCCGCATAGACCGCCTGTACCGGCAAAAAGCCCGAAAGTCTGCGCATCCCGCCCCAGCGGATCACCAGGTCAATCCGGGATATGTCGCTGCTATGCAGGTTTTCGATGAGTTTCCCGTTCTTTTTCCCGTCATAAAGCGCTGAAAGATCCCATTCCCAGCCATAATTCACCAGGAAGTTCAGCTTGATCCCACCGCCGGCGATTTCGGTGCGGGTGGTATATTTACGCAGTATGGGTGGGAAGTTCTGAGATTCGGTGTTGCCGCAGACCAGCAGCGAAACGCCCTCCTGCGCAATCAGTTGCACCGCGTCCACACAGGCCTTGGAAAACGCGGCAAATTGTTTGGCCGGACGTTTGCAGTTGTCGGTGGTAAATCCATAATAGGTAATCTCTTCTACCCCGGCCTCCTTTGCAAGCCGCAGAAGCTCCAGGCCAGGCTTCAGCCCAAAGGCATACCCCTCGTCTTTTTCCCGGCCCTGTCCAGAAGCCCAGCGCCGGTTCCCATCCGGGATAATGCCGATATGTTTCGGAATTCTCAAACGATCACCCTCTTCATTCTATATGTAATGATTATACCATCTCTTTCGACAGATGAAAACAGGAAAACGTAAAAAAAGGCCGCCAGCCGGGAAGCGGGCAGCCTTTTGCGGCTTTTGGGGAGAAAATGCCGCAGAGCCATTGTCCCTCTGTGTACGATAAAATATAATTTATCATAATCTTAAATCTTTCTCCCATTTATATCATTTTTCCTATATTTTTTATAAATTGTTGTTATTTTTTGGCAAATATTGTATAATAAAAATGAAATAAATACCTGGAGGTAAAATCGTGTTATTCATTGCTCACCGCACTGAGGATGGCCGCGAACAATCCCTCCGCAGCCATCTGCGCGGCACAGCTGAGCGCGCCGCGGCCTTCGCCGCTCCTTTTGGCGCGGACAGACTGGCCTACCTGCTTGGCATGGCGCATGATATTGGGAAGTATTCGGACGCCTTCCAAAAGCGCATCCGAGGCTCCAACCTGACGACCGACCACGCGACCGCGGGCGCGCAGGAGGTGAACCGCCTATGCGGCGCGCTCCCGGCCTACTGCGCCGCCGGACATCACGGGGGCCTGCCGGACGGCGGCGCCCGGGGAGATACCAATGACCAGTCCACCCTGTCCGGCCGGCTCAAAAAGCATGTCGCGCCTTACGATGCGTTTGCCGCGGAGGTAACGCTGCAAAAGCCGGTATTCACAGCGCCGCGTATCCTCGGACAGGGGGGATTCACCGTGTCCTTCTGGGCGCGTATGCTCTTTTCCTGCCTGGTGGACGCCGACTTTCTCGACACCGAGGCGTTCATGCAGGGGGGCGCGCCGCCGCGCGGCCAGCCGATGGACGCAGACCTGCTGGCGGACAAGCTGAACGCTTACATGGAACGATTTCAAAAACCCAAAACACCGCTCAACTGCGCGCGCTGCGAAATCCTGCGCGCCTGCCTGGAGGCGGGCCGTTCCCAAGCCCCCGGCCTGTTCACTCTGACCGTCCCCACCGGCGGCGGCAAAACGGTCGCCACGCTGGCATTCGCGCTGGAGCACGCCAAAAAGTACGGAAAAACACGCATCATTTATGTGATCCCCTTCACTTCTATCATAGAACAGACGGCGGGCAAGTTCCGCGAGATTCTCGGCAATGAAAATGTGCTTGAGCATCATTCCAACGTCGATTTCGACGATGATGAAAACGACCCTGCCAGCACGCTTAAAAAGCTGGCGGCTGAAAACTGGGACATGGGGATCGTGGTGACCACCGCGGTGCAGTTCTTTGAGTCTCTGTTCTCCAACCGGCCGTCGCGCTGCCGCAAGCTGCATAACCTCACCGACAGCGTCATCATCTTTGATGAGGCGCAGACCCTGCCGCTCCCATACCTGCATCCCTGCGTGCGCGCCGTCGCTGAACTGACGGCCAACTATGGCGCGTCCTGTGTCCTCTGCACCGCGACTCAGCCTGCGCTGTCCCCGCTGTTTGAGGCAATCTCGCCCGCGCTGCGGCCGCGCGAGATCGCGCCTCCTCTCGATCCTGCCGTTTTCCATCGCGTAACCTTTCAGCATCTGGGCCAGCTGTCCGACGACGCGCTGGCCGCGCGGCTGAACGGACACGAACAGGCGCTGTGCATTGTGGGCACCCGCAAACAGGCGCAGGCCGTGTTCCATCTGCTCACGCCGGAAGGCAGTTTCCATCTCTCCACCCTGATGACCCCCAGCCACCGCCGCGCGGTACTGAAAAATATCCGCGCACGGCTCAAAGAAAACCTGCCCTGCCGGGTCGTTTCCACCAGCCTGATTGAAGCAGGCGTGGACGTGGATTTCCCGGTGGTCTACCGTGCCGAAGCCGGATTGGACTCTGAAATTCAGGCTGCCGGCCGCTGCAACCGCGAAGGGCGCCGGCCGGCCGAGGCAAGCATGGTCTACCTATTTACCCCTGACAGCGCCTATACCGCACATCTGCCGCACAGCCTCCAACGGCCGCTCCGGCTGGCGCAGGAAGTTACGCGCGGCAGGCACGCGTTGGACGCGCCCGAAACCATCGAGCAGTATTTCACCGCGCTTTATCGGTACAGCGGCAGCGAACTCGACGCGAAAGAGATCGTACCCGCGCTGGAGGCGGGCGCACGCACCGCCAGCTTCCCGTTCCGCACTGTGGCGGATGCGTTTCACCTTATCGAAAACGACACGCGCGCGGTGCTCATCCCGCGCAGCAAAGAGGCAGCTGCGCTGGCCGCCCAGCTGCGCGCTGGACAGCGCAGCCGAGACCTGTTCCGCCAAGTCGGACAGGATTCGGTCAATATCTATCAGAAACATTTTGAGGCCCTGCTTGCGCGTGGTGCGCTTGAGGTGCCCGACGAAAGCGCCGCCATCCTGACCGACCTGTCATTATATGATGAAAATACCGGTCTGGCGCTGCTGGCAGATACGGGTATGGGGATCTTTCTGTAGCAAAACCGGGAGGGCGGATGTCCTCGCATCCGCCCTCCCGGTTTTGTCCAGTATAGAATACTCTCTCAATTTCAATCCCCATTTTTGATTTCCGCTACGAAATCGCAAATGACGTACTCAGTATACCCATTTTTGTAAGAATAATCAAATAATTCTTTTAATATTTATATTATATTATACTATCTTAGAATAAAACTTTGCGATATCATTTAAGTAATCCACGGGAAAGGAGGAAAATTCTGTGGTGGAGTCATGGAAAATCGGCGGCCGGTTTCATCGGCCGCCGCCCCTTTTAAAAATTTTAACAGGCGAGGTGAGAATTTTATGAGTCAAGGTATCCAGGTGGAGGTCTGGGGGCCGTATGCGCTTTTCACCCGACCGGAACTGAAGGTGGAGCGCGTCAGCTACGACGTGATGACCCCCTCGGCGGCGCGCGGGCTGATCGAAGCAATATCCTGGCACCCCGGACTGAAGTGGGTGATTGACCGCATCCATGTGCTGAACCCCATTGCCTTTACCAACATCCGCCGCAACGAGGTCAAAGACAAGATCCTGGCCAGCAATGTGCGTTCGGTCATGTCGGGCGCCGATAAGCCGCTGGCCATCTATACCGGCGAGAGCATTCAGCAGCGCGCATCCATGGTGCTGACGGATGTGCATTATGTAATTGACGCCCATTTCACAATGAGCGACAAGGCCAATCCTTCGGACAACGAAGGCAAGTTCATCGACATCGCCAGGAGGCGCCTGGCCCGTGGGCAGTGCTATCATCAGCCCTGCTTCGGCTGCCGAGAATTTCCCGCCAGCTTCCGCGCATGGGAAGGCGGCCCCATCCCAGCCATCCATGAAACGCGTGATCTGGGACTGATGCTCTACGATATGGACTACAGCAACCCGCGCGATATCCAGCCCATGTTCTTCCGTGCACGATTGGAAAACGGCGTGCTGGAGGTTGCCGGACAGGAGGTGCTGCGATGATTCTGCAAGCGCTTTGCCGTTATTATGACGCGCTGGCCGCGCGCGGCGCCATTTCACAGCCCGGCTGGTGCGGCGTAAAAGTCTCCTTCGCACTCTCCATTGATGAACAGGGCGCCCTGCGCGGCGTGATCCCCCTCAAGGTGTCCTCTTCGGACGGCAAGAAAGAACTTCCTCAAGTGATCGAAGTTCCCGCGCAGGCGAAAAGGGCTTCCGGCGTGTGCGCCAACTTTTTGTGCGACAACAGCTCTTACTTTTTCGGCGTGGACGGCAAGGGAAAGCCGGAACGTTCGCTCCAGTGCTTTGCCGCCGCAAAAAAGCTGCATGAGGAGATCCTTTCAGAGACGGACAGTCCGGCTGCACGCGCGGTACTTGCCTTTTTTGCCCAATGGCAGCCCGAAACCGCCCTCTCCCATCCCGCTCTCGCATCCTGCATTGACGAAATCATAAAGGGCGCAAATCTGGTCTTCTCGGTGAACGGCCTGTATCCACAGCAGGACCCTGCCATCCGCGCCGCCTGGCAGGCCCATTCCATGAACCGATCAGCGGGCGCGGCTGCGGGGCGCTGCCTGGTCACCGGCAGAACCGGCGCGGTTGCCCGCCTGCACCCTTCGGTCAAGGGCGTGCAGGGCGCGCAGTCGAGCGGCGCGTCGCTGGTATCCTTCAACGCGCCCGCGTTTGAGTCCTACGGCCACGAAACTGTGGACAACACCGGTCAGGGGCTCAATTCACCGGTCTCAGAGGCGGCCGCCTCCGCCTACGGCGCCGCGCTCAACCAGCTGCTCAGCGACCGCAGACATGTGCAGTACCTGGGTGATACGGCAATCGTCTGCTGGGCGGAAGATGCCGAACCCCTCTACCAGGACATCTTCTGCGGGGCGCTGTTCGGCGGCGCGGAGGATCGCATCACACAGGAGGATCTGTGGGGCGTGGTGGCCGCGCTCGCGGACGGAGGGCTGGTCGATGTGGACGGCATCCCCGTGCATCCGGAAAACCATTTTTTCGTGCTCGGGCTCGCGCCAAACGCCGCGCGGCTGTCGGTGCGATTCTTTCTGCAGGACACCTTCGGGAATCTGCTCATCCATGTGCAGGAGCATCACAAACGGCTGCGCATTGCCAAACCCGCTTACCTTGAAAACGGCGCGCTGCCAATGTGGAAACTGCAAACGGAGATCGCCAATCCCAACAGCCGTGACAAAAAGGCGGTCTCGCTGATGATGGGCGCGACCATCCGCGCTGTGCTGTCCGATGGGAATTATCCGGCCTCCCTGTTTGCGCAGACCATGCTGCGCATCCGCGCCGAACAGGCGGTCACCTATGGGCGCGCCGCTGTTTTGAAAGCCTTTTTCCTGCAAAACACCCACTTTCATATTCCAGAGGAGGTTTTGACCGTGGAACTGAACGAACAGAGCACCTATCTGCCCTATCTGCTCGGCAGGCTGTTCGCGGTGCTCGAACGGGTACAGGCGGACGCCAATCCGGGCATCAAATCGACCATCAAGGACAAGTACTTCAACAGTGCGTCCGCCACCCCCGCAACCATCTTCCCGCTGCTGACCAAGCTCTCGCAAAGCCATCTGCGCAAATTGAGCACCGGCCTGCGCATTCACTATGAGAAGCAGATCTGCGATATCGAAGGCCGCATCCGCCAAACGCTGCCCGCGCGGATGTCCCTGCCCGAACAGGGCGCCTTCCATCTGGGCTATTACCACCAGGTACAAAAACAGTTTGCCGGCAAACCGAAGGAGGAAATGTGAAATGAGCGAACCCATCAAGAACCGTTATGAATTTGTCATCCTGTTCGATGTGGAAAACGGCAACCCCAACGGCGACCCTGACGCGGGCAACATGCCCCGGCTCGATCCGGAGACCGGCTACGGGCTGGTGACCGACGTCTGTCTCAAGCGCAAAATCCGCAACTACGTCGAAACGGTAAAGGAGGACGCCGCGGGGTACCGCATCTACATCAAGGACGGCGTTCCGCTCAACCGTTCGGACGCCGAAGCGTTCGCACATTGGGAAATCGATGAAAAGACCATCAAGGAAGTCAAAAAGAGGAACCCCCAGCTCGACGAGAAGATCCGGGACTTCATGTGCCAAAACTTTTACGATATCCGCACCTTCGGAGCGGTTATGACCACCTTCGTGAAAAACAATCTGAACTGCGGGCAGGTACGCGGACCGGTGCAATTGGGCTTCGCCCGTTCCATCGACCCAATTGTCCCGCAGGAGGTCACGATCACCCGTGTTGCCATCACCACCGAGACAGACGCCGAGAAAAAAGGCACCGAAATGGGGCGCAAGCACATTGTCCCCTATGCGCTCTACCGCTGCGAGGGTTATATTTCAGCCAACCTTGCCCGCAAGACCACCGGTTTTTCAGAGGAGGATCTTGCCCTTCTGTGGCAGGCGATCCTCAATATGTTCGAAGTTGACCATTCGGCCGCGCGCGGCAAGATGGCCGTCCGCCAGCTGATTGTATTCCGGCATGACAGCGAACTGGGAAACACGCCCGCCTACCGGCTGTTTGACACGGTCAGCGTTTCCCGAAAAGAAGATGTGGTCAGTCCGCGCGCTTACAGCGACTATACCGTGACGGTCGATACCGCCGCACTGCCCGAAGGCGTGTCCTGCACGCAGATGGTGTGACCAGCCGGCAGGAAGAAGATTATCTCCCGCTATCCGGCCTACAGCATTTCGCTTTCTGCCGCCGGCAGTGGGCGCTAATCCATATCGAACGGCAGTGGGCGGAAAATTTGCGCACGGTTGAGGGACAGCTCCTTCACCAACGCGCCCATGATGAAAAGCAGATGGAACGCCGCGGAAACCTGCTGACCGCGCGCAGCCTGCGGGTCGTATCCCACCGGCTGCGCGCGCAGGGAGTGTGCGACGTGGTCGAATTTCATCAGGACCCGGCAGGAATCACGCTGGCCGGACAAGACGGGACCTGGCAGCCTTATCCGGTGGAATATAAGAAAGGCCGGCCAAACGCTTACGGCGCGGATGAATTGCAGCTCTGCGCACAGGCGATCTGCCTGGAGGAGATGCTGCTATGCAGTATTGCCGAGGGCAGTCTCTTTTATGGCGAGCCGCGGCGGCGCACCCGAGTCAATCTGGATGCGCCGCTGCGTCAGCGGGTGGAAGACATGCTTGGGGAAATGCATGCCCTGTATGCACGCGGGTATACCCCAAAAGCCACTCCATCCAAAGGGTGCAATGCCTGCTCGCTCAAAGAGGTCTGCCTGCCGAGGCTCGCGAAAGCACCCCCGGCATCCGCTTATCTGCGGATGCACCTGCCGAGGGAGGAGGAAAGCTTATGAGAAAATTCCTCAACACATTGTTCGTCCTGAGTGAGGACAGCTATCTCGCGCTTGAGGGCGAGACCGTATTGGTTGTGGCGGACGAGCAAAAACGCGGACAGTTCCCGCTGCACACACTGGAAAGCATCCTTTGCTTTTCCTACAAAGGCGCAAGCCCCGCCCTGATGGGAAAATGTGTGCGCGACGGGATAAATCTGGCTTTCCTCACACCACGCGGACGCTTCCTCGCGCGTGTCAGCGGAGAAAATCCCGGAAACGTGCTGCTGCGAAAGGCACAGTACCGTTTATCCGACGACGAAGGGCAAAGCTGCCACTACGCCCGCAGTTTTGTGTTCGGCAAGGTGTACAATGGACGATGGAGTATCGAGCGCACCCTGCGTGATCACTTGCTGCGTGTTGACAATGAAGCGCTTGGGCATGCTTCAGCGCTGTTGGCCGACAGCCTGCCCGCCATTCTGCAGGAAACCAATCTTGACGCGTTGCGTGGCTTGGAAGGCCAGTCGGCGGCTATATATTTCGGCACATTTGACGCGCTGCTGCTCAATCAACGTGAAACCTTTTCTTTTACCGGACGTTCGCGCCGTCCGCCGCTTGACCCAACCAATGCCATGCTTTCATTTGCATACAGCCTGTTGGCAAATGCCTGCGCGGGTGCATTGGAGAGCGTCGGATTAGACGCTTATGTTGGCTTTTTGCATCGCGACCGCCCTGGCAGGTCGTCGCTTGCCCTCGATTTGATGGAGGAACTGCGGCCACTGCTCGCTGACCGGTTTGTCGCCACGCTGATTAATAATCGCGTCATGCGTGCTGAACACTTTGAGTGCCAGCCGAGTGGTGCAGTGCTGTTGACCGACGAGGGACGCAAAATCTTTCTGGCTGCCTGGCAGAAACGCCTGGCAGAGCCGCTCACCCACCCTTATTTAAAAGAAAAGCTGGTTTGGGGATTGGTGCCTTATGTACAGGCGCTTCTGCTTGCCCGTTGTCTGCGCGGCGATCTGGATGCTTATCCGCCGTTTTTATGGAAATGAGGGGATAAAATGCTGGTCTTAATCACTTATGATGTCAATACAGCCGATACCGCCGGACGCAAACGGCTCCGGCAGGTCGCTAAGCAATGCGTCAACTACGGGCAGCGTGTGCAGAACTCCGTATTCGAATGTTTGCTTGATCCCGCGCAATATCGTTTACTTCAGTCCCGATTAGTAGCTATCATAGACAAGGAAAAGGACAGTCTGCGTTTCTACCAACTGGGAAACCAATATCAGGACAAAATCGAACATTTCGGTTCAAAATTCACCTACGAACCAGAGGGCCTGCTAATGGTGTAGTGGTGCGAATAGCAAGCTGTCACCATACCCTCGATAGGTTCGCACCGTTTTTCTCTTTCAGATCCCTGTCGATTTGTCATAACTGCCGTCTCGTATCCGATTATGGATATGATTTTCTTTTGTTTTTTAGATGTATGTCCCAAAAAAATTTTCTTAATTTATACAACTTTGCTGTCGCGCTCCATGCGGAGCGCGTGGATAGAAATCCTCTGGCCCGGATCCGTATTGAGTAAAAAAGCGCGTCGCGCTCCATGCGGAGCGCGTGGATAGAAATAGCAGCAGCGGCGCATTGGTTTTTCCCGCGTAAGTCGCGCTCCATGCGGAGCGCGTGGATAGAAATTTTTCTCCAGTTTTCTCACCTCCTTCGGCGCAAAATGTCGCGCTCCATGCGGAGCGCGTGGATAGAAATATGACTTCGCCCACCAGCTTGATTGCTGGGTCGGAAGTCGCGCTCCATGCGGAGCGCGTGGATAGAAATAAATAATGTTGCCTATGCCGTGTTTGTCAATAACGGGTCGCGCTCCATGCGGAGCGCGTGGATAGAAATCCCTGCCGATATCAATATGCTGCGTGGATCGGGGGTCGCGCTCCATGCGGAGCGCGTGGATAGAAATGTATTTCATGTCCTTTTCTTTCTCCCTGCTACGGTCGCGCTCCATGCGGAGCGCGTGGATAGAAATTTTTCTTGTTTTGCACTTTGTAAAAAAGATCAGTGGTCGCGCTCCATGCGGAGCGCGTGGATAGAAATATTTCAGCGCGTGGGGACAGCTTTGCAATTTTAAAGTCGCGCTCCATGCGGAGCGCGTGGATAGAAATAGGGGATAACTGGAGTGTAAAGACCTTTCTCGGCAGTCGCGCTCCATGCGGAGCGCGTGGATAGAAATGTCTTTTACCCGCTTTCCAAATAAGATGGTGGTAGTCGCGCTCCATGCGGAGCGCGTGGATAGAAATTGGAAGAAGACGGAAAAGATCAATAAGGTTTCGCGTCGCGCTCCATGCGGAGCGCGTGGATAGAAATTGCATAGTCTTGACAGGCTCTCACCTGTGCGTCGGTCGCGCTCCATGCGGAGCGCGTGGATAGAAATCGGTTGATGGTCTTGCCCCAGGTGCCGGATCGCCGTCGCGCTCCATGCGGAGCGCGTGGATAGAAATAACGACATCACCAGCCGGTATCTGTCCCGCCAGAGGTCGCGCTCCATGCGGAGCGCGTGGATAGAAATCTCTCAAGCAGCACCCCAACAGTAGAAACAGGCGGGTCGCGCTCCATGCGGAGCGCGTGGATAGAAATTTTGCCTCCGTCCATCCTGGCACCGCACTCATCACGTCGCGCTCCATGCGGAGCGCGTGGATAGAAATTGTCTGTGCGTGGTATTCGTCCACCGTCTTGATCGTCGCGCTCCATGCGGAGCGCGTGGATAGAAATCGAACTATAATATAACTAAGCTATTGAGGCAACGTCGCGCTCCATGCGGAGCGCGTGGATAGAAATAGCGCTGAAGAAGGACAAGACTGCGAAAGCGATCAAGTCGCGCTCCATGCGGAGCGCGTGGATAGAAATCGACCACTCTCAAAAGGCAAGCAACCAATGCGCTGTCGCGCTCCATGCGGAGCGCGTGGATAGAAATAGTTGGTTGGCACTTACAGAATAACATGTTTTTGTCGCGCTCCATGCGGAGCGCGTGGATAGAAATTGGGGATGGACGACGACGGTCTTAGAGCCTCGATTGTCGCGCTCCATGCGGAGCGCGTGGATAGAAATTAACGCTACTTCCCCATCCTCGCGCTCTTTCAACGTCGCGCTCCATGCGGAGCGCGTGGATAGAAATAATACGTGCGGGAAATGCAGGCAGATAAATTAGTGTCGCGCTCCATGCGGAGCGCGTGGATAGAAATTTTCATTAAATAGAAATATGCTCTTTAACCCCGAAGTCGCGCTCCATGCGGAGCGCGTGGATAGAAATGCTTTCCAGGTGGGAAGAGGAACTAGGGCTTGAAGTCGCGCTCCATGCGGAGCGCGTGGATAGAAATAATAAATTTATAAATGACGAATCTCGTATCATGGGTCGTCGCGCTCCATGCGGAGCGCGTGGATAGAAATCGCAAGAAACTTGAAATGCTTCTGGGCGACTTCGAGTCGCGCTCCATGCGGAGCGCGTGGATAGAAATAAAGCGATGGATGGGAATATACCGTCTACCGCAAGTCGCGCTCCATGCGGAGCGCGTGGATAGAAATCGATTCAGCCATTGCCAATAAGCTCATTGGTTTCATGTCGCGCTCCATGCGGAGCGCGTGGATAGAAATCAAAAGTATCGGTTTGCATCACTTGACCGCTTCGCGTCGCGCTCCATGCGGAGCGCGTGGATAGAAATCTCAAAAAGCCTTGTGAGAAAATCGTTTGGAAATTTGTCGCGCTCCATGCGGAGCGCGTGGATAGAAATACTGTGAAGTTCGTCGGAACGATAGGAATACCGCGTCGCGCTCCATGCGGAGCGCGTGGATAGAAATACTGGAATCACTTCTGAGTGGCTATATCTCGGGCAGGTCGCGCTCCATGCGGAGCGCGTGGATAGAAATTGGTAATTTAAAATTGTTTGCGCCCCATATGATTGTCGCGCTCCATGCGGAGCGCGTGGATAGAAATCCCGCGACTGAAAGATCTTGGCACGGGCTTCCGAGTCGCGCTCCATGCGGAGCGCGTGGATAGAAATGAACCAAATATCTCCCGCACGTGGATAGAGCGCGCGTCGCGCTCCATGCGGAGCGCGTGGATAGAAATATCACGTAGTGCACCATACGCACATTACAGTCAAACGTCGCGCTCCATGCGGAGCGCGTGGATAGAAATGGACATGCCTATTCCCGACTTTCAGCGCATTAAAAGTCGCGCTCCATGCGGAGCGCGTGGATAGAAATTTCGCCTGATGATACCATACAGGATTCGGAAATGGTCGCGCTCCATGCGGAGCGCGTGGATAGAAATTTCATAGCTTTGACCTCTTTCTCTATTGATATTTGTCGCGCTCCATGCGGAGCGCGTGGATAGAAATTACGGACGGTACGCAAGAAACAATAAACTGTCGCTGGTCGCGCTCCATGCGGAGCGCGTGGATAGAAATCCCATTTTAGGCCCTCCAACAACTGCGCGCGGGTCGTCGCGCTCCATGCGGAGCGCGTGGATAGAAATCATCTGATTTTCATTCTCTCGTTGGTCCTCATCGTCGCGCTCCATGCGGAGCGCGTGGATAGAAATCGCGGCGGTTGGCATGCTATATGCATTATTGATTGTCGCGCTCCATGCGGAGCGCGTGGATAGAAATCCGGATTCTTTGGTTGCCGACCTGCTCAAGAACGGTCGCGCTCCATGCGGAGCGCGTGGATAGAAATTGTGACCTCCCTGACAAATACGACCTGGAAACCGGTCGCGCTCCATGCGGAGCGCGTGGATAGAAATCTTTTCGGGTTGTTGCTCTGTTTTGGATTCTTCCTGTCGCGCTCCATGCGGAGCGCGTGGATAGAAATAAACTTAAAGGTCCATCGCGCCCCACAATGCGGACGTCGCGCTCCATGCGGAGCGCGTGGATAGAAATTTCTTGCTTTGCCCAAAATTACCGCCTCCTCTCCTGTCGCGCTCCATGCGGAGCGCGTGGATAGAAATCGGGATGCTTTTTACAAGGATCTGCGGTATAATGTCGCGCTCCATGCGGAGCGCGTGGATAGAAATAGGGCTTGGGATTCGTTGGTGGGATAGACGAGTTTCGTCGCGCTCCATGCGGAGCGCGTGGATAGAAATAGTTCCAGCCGCAGGGAAGATTCCCCCCAATCTGGTCGCGCTCCATGCGGAGCGCGTGGATAGAAATGCTTAAACTCTCTGCTAAGATTGTCATGGTTAAAGTCGCGCTCCATGCGGAGCGCGTGGATAGAAATCAATGCCGTCACCTGCTGTTCCGCCTCTGTATGCAGGTCGCGCTCCATGCGGAGCGCGTGGATAGAAATTCCTTTTTTAGTTCCGTCATGGACGGCACGGGCGTCGCGCTCCATGCGGAGCGCGTGGATAGAAATTATGCGTACTTGTAATATTAGTTTTTATGGGAAGTCGCGCTCCATGCGGAGCGCGTGGATAGAAATCTACACCCATAAACTAGCGTCTACCTATTCCGCCAGTCGCGCTCCATGCGGAGCGCGTGGATAGAAATATCAAGATGATTGAGCGTCTTTACGCGAAAGACCCCGTCGCGCTCCATGCGGAGCGCGTGGATAGAAATAAATCTTTGTGGTTCTCCCGCATCCAAGTATTGTCGTCGCGCTCCATGCGGAGCGCGTGGATAGAAATCGTCTGTCCTGACTTCCCGGCAGCCCGAGAGATTGGTCGCGCTCCATGCGGAGCGCGTGGATAGAAATAAAAAGCATCAGACAATCAACAAACCAACGCCTGGTCGCGCTCCATGCGGAGCGCGTGGATAGAAATCACAATCTCGAACGCGCTGACCGGCTGCGGGTCTGTCGCGCTCCATGCGGAGCGCGTGGATAGAAATCAGTATGCAACTGATTTGATCGACGTGCCGCTCGGTCGCGCTCCATGCGGAGCGCGTGGATAGAAATTTTACCGGATGAAGATGGCGGTTCTGGCGATGGCTCGTCGCGCTCCATGCGGAGCGCGTGGATAGAAATACCGTAGTGGAGAAGTATATATTTTCCCTTCTGGTCGCGCTCCATGCGGAGCGCGTGGATAGAAATAATTTTTCCTCATACCATTTGATCGCTTCACTGGTGTCGCGCTCCATGCGGAGCTCCTGGAACCTGCGCAAATGCAGTTTTATGCGTGTATTTATTTTAATACCAAAATGCACACCCCTTGGACTTTTCGCCTAAAGGGTGTGCATCTTTTGATTGTCCCTCGTAAACTGTAGCAATTTTGTTTTGGATGGTATTCCAACGATATTTTTACAATAGATAGTTCCCTGCGAACAGGTAATATCCGCTATCCACCAAAAGCATGACCGCAACGAGGATAAGAACTCCATAAAACAAATATGCGAAAACTTTCCCGTTCCTTTGCTTGAACTTTTCAACAAAATGAACCAGTTTTTCGAGCAGATTCATCTCGTTGGCGACATAAACGATCACAGCCATAAATTGGCTAACCAAAAACCACAGGGACAAAAGCGCCGCTGCCAAAAGCAAGCTCCCGGATTCACCGCCTATTAGAATCACAGCATAAAAAGTAGGGTCAGTAAAGCACGTCAGAGCAAATATAAACCCTGTAGCAATATATTTCAGCCAACTCCCATTGATGGATTGCTTTTCTTCCTTCTCTTTTCCCTTTGGTGCGGCAAAGCGTTTCCGAAGCACCCAAATCAGGATGAATATGGAAATAACAAAATTCAAAACAGCCCAGAATGGACTTTCGTCTCCAGGCATTATGCTTTTAAAAATATCTGCGGCAGCGGCTCCAAAAATCGCAGCTATAGATGCACCGATGCCAACGGAGAATCCCGCAAAAGATAAAAAGAATAGCGTGATTTTTGTTTTCTTCTCGCGCCGTAGTCCCATCAACAAAAGGTAGACCGCCGTAAATGGGTCTACCCCGAGAACCCCTAATCCAAAAGTACTGAGTAATTTATGTATCATGACGCCCCTTACAGTTTTTCGATTTTACACTTAAATGATTCCAGATAGCCAGAAATTAGACGGAGGATTTGTTTATGCTCCTCAGCAGTCATTTCCTCAAAAACCTCATTTTCAGCTTGTTCAATAGGAAGTATTTTTTCTCTCACAATCGCCTCCCCTTTGTTAGTAAGATAGATCCTCAGCTCTCTCCCACTGCCGGGCTGGAAATCAAGAAATCCATCATACTGTAACTTTTTCACGGAGGAATTTACAGTCTGCTTATTCAAAAGTGTATATTTATAGATATCCGTTTGTGTGCAACCATTTCCCAACACAAGCAGCGCCTGTAAAATAGCATATGCACTATCAGACAAACCTTGCTTCATAGCAATTTCGTGGTAGAATTCAACAATCATATTGTTCAGTCGGTCAAATTCTTGTAAGACTGGATGCTTTTTGTATTTCATATTCGTCCATCCTCCAGTATGAAATCATATTGAAATTATAGTATGATTTCATACTTATGTCAATGTATAAATTGTAAATTTCCCCCTCTAACCTTTCATTAAAAAGGCCACACACAAAACACAAACAGGCTCCATGGTGACCAATTTTAGTACCGTAGGGCCTGTTTTCGTTATAAGGGAAATGAAAGCTCTTGCAAATAGGGCTTAAAAAACTGAACCCCCGCGTCAATACTCATTGTATCAAAACGGGGATCCAGTTATGGTCGAGGTGACAGGATTCGAACCCGCGGCATCTTGGTCCCAAACCAAGCGCGCTACCAACTGCGCTACACCTCGATATTTCCAGCAGCTAAGGGAAATCCCTGCAGCTGCAACGTTTATGATAGCATATTGCCCGGGGACTGTCAAGCTTTTCCACCCTGCAGAACCTGGAAAGCCGCCCATAAGGGCGGCTTTCCGCTAAGAATTAAAATTCAAGTTTTGCTTTAATATAATCGCTGAGCGCTTCAATCTTGATGCGCTCTTGCTGCATGGTGTCACGATCACGAACCGTCACACAGCCGTCGGTTTCGCTGTCAAAATCATAGGTGATACAGACCGGCGTACCGATCTCATCCTGACGGCGGTAACGCTTGCCGATCGAACCGGCGTCGTCGTAATCCACCATATAATCCTTTGCAAGCTGGGCATAGATCTTTCCGGCTCCCTCAGCCAGTTTTTTGGAAAGCGGCAGAACGCACGCTTTAAACGGCGCCAACGCAGGATGCAGACGCATGACAACGCGCACATCCTCCTTGCCCTTGTCGTCGGTGCCAACGACCTCCTCGTCATAGGCACTGCACAGAAAAGCCAGCGTAACGCGTTCGACCCCGAGCGACGGCTCGACCACATAGGGGATGTACCGCTCGTTCGCTTCCTGGTCGAAGTAATCGAGCGTCTTGCCGGAAACCTCGCTGTGACGGCCAAGGTCATAGTTGGTACGGTCCGCGATGCCCCACAGTTCTCCCCAGCCGAACGGGAACAGGAACTCAATGTCGGTGGTCGCTTTGGAGTAGAAGGACAGCTCCTCGGGCGAATGGTCGCGCAGGCGCATGCCCTCTTTGTCCAGTCCAAGATTCAGCAGCCAGTTCTCGCAGTAACTGCGCCAGTACTGGAACCACTCAAGATCGGTGTCCGGCTTGCAGAAGAATTCGAGCTCCATCTGTTCGAATTCACGTACGCGGAAGATAAAGTTCTTTGGGGTGATCTCGTTGCGGAAGGACTTTCCGACCTGCGCGATTCCAAACGGAACCTTTTTACGGCTGGTTCGCTGAACATTCTGGAAGTTTACAAAGATGCCCTGCGCGGTTTCCGGGCGCAGATAGATCTCACTTTTGCTGTCCTCGGTGACACCCACAAAGGTCTTGAACATCAGGTTGAATTTTCGGATATCTGTAAAGTTTCCGCTGCCGCACTCGGGGCATTTGATGCCCTTCTCATGAATAAAATCCATGATCTGCTCATTCGTCCAGCCGTCGGCCAATTCGCCGGTCGCGTCCTCGATAAGCTTATCCGCGCGGTGGCGGGTCTTGCAGTCCTTACAGTCGATCAGCGGGTCGGAAAAGCCGCCCACATGGCCGGACGCGACCCACACCTGCGGATTCATCAGGATGGCGGAATCGAGGCCCACATTGTAGGGCGATTCCTGCACAAATTTTTTCCACCAAGCCTTTTTGACATTGTTTTTGAGCTCAACGCCGAGCGGGCCGAAATCCCACGCGTTGGCAAGCCCGCCGTAAATCTCCGAACCGGGATAGGTAAAGCCGCGGCTCTTACAGAGATTTACGATTTTTTCCATCGTCTTTTCACTGTTATTCATATCGGAAACATCCTCTCATCATTAAGGTATCCTAAGACCCTATTATATCGGCTCAAAGCCCCCTGGTCAAGGCATCCGCGGGAACTTTCCCGAAAGATTTCCCCTTTCCCCATAAAAAGCGGCCCGCCCAAAAATCGGCGGGCCGGCTGCACATCATGAACCTTCTTCCGGCGCGGACGGGGCTTCGCCGTGTGCCCGCTGCGCTTCGCGTTTGCGGGTGGCGCGGCCAATGAGGATATAAACGATGGCAAAGACCGGCGTGCCAAGCACCATGCCCGGGACCCCAAAGAGCCCGCCGCCGACCGTCACCGCGAACAGTACCCAGATGGGGGACAATCCCACCGAATTGCCAATAATCCGCGGCGCGAGAATGTTCCCGTCGATCTGCTGGACAACCACCACAAACAGGATGTACCAGAGCGCCCGCACCGGGCTGACCATGAAGATGATGATCACGCCGGGCACCGCGCCGATGAACGGCCCGAAAAAGGGGATCACATTCGTGATTCCCATGACCACACCGATCAGCATTGCGTACGGAAAACGGAAGATGGTCAGGCCGATGACGCTCACCACACCGACAATCAGCGCGTCAAGCAGCTGGCCGGTGACATAATTTGAAAAGGTCTGCGAAGCGATCTTAGCAGTCTCCGCGACCGTACCGGACGCTTTTTCCGGCAGGAAGGCGCGGTTCAGGCGGGAAAGCTGGGAGAGCAGCTTTTCCTTGCTGAGCAGCAGGTAGATCGAAACGATCAGCCCGATGACGAAATTGAAGACGCCCCCGCCCACCGAGGCGAGCAGATCAAGCATTTGCGGGACCATCTTGAGCAGCTGCGGAATGAAAGCCAGCATCTGGCCAACCAGGGTATTGAACCACTGGGAAATTTCATCCCAGACCGCCTGGTCAAGGTTCAACTCAAGCGACAGCCGCTCCGCAATCTGCTGCAGTGAAATGAGGTACCCCGGAATGCTGTTGCCCAGCTGGGTGAGGCTCGTTGCCAGCTGCGGCACCACAACGGTGACAAGCACCGAAATGCCTGCTGCCATCAGGAGGTAGGTACAGAGGATCGAAAGCGGGCGCGCAAGCCCGCGCAGCTTTTTATTTTGATGATGGGCAAAACCCTTAAAGAGCTTTTCAAAGGTCATCACCACGCCGTCCAGAATGAAGGCAATCACCAGCCCAATGATAAACGGCGTAAGCAGCCCGATCACTGTGCTGAGCAGGCCGGAAAGCCGGTGCAGGTTGCTCAGCCCCAGGTAAAGCACCACCGTGAATGCCGATACCATGCAATAGCCCTTGATTTTCTGGGAGTCCAAATTCGTTTCACTCCTGTCCATGTTCATTTTCTTCCAACTGCGGCCCAGGCCGGACAGTGCCGTCCGCGATCATGACGCCCGCCAGAATCAATGCCGCGCCAAGCAGCATCAGAATGGTAATCCGTTCCCGCAGAACAATGACCGAAGCGATCATCGTGACCATCGGGTTAAGATAGACAAAATTGTTGGCCCTGACCGCTCCAAGGCCGCGTACCACATGGTACCACAACACATAGCAGAGCGACGACGCCACCAGTCCCAGGAACAACAGGTTTCCCCAGACCACCGGTTCGCGCAGCACCGTGGGTTCAAACGGCCGCGGGTCGGCGGCTAGACAGGGGAGCATCGTAAGGATCGAATAAAAAAAGATCCTGCGGGTGAGGTGGACCGGCGGATACCGGGTATGTATCTTCCGAAGCAGCACTGTGTAAAACGCCCAGGAAAGCGCGGCCCCAACCGCCAGCAGATCACCGGCGGGGGAGAGCTTCAGAATGAAATGGCCATTGCCTACCACCAGGAAAATTCCACACATGGCGCAAAGAAATCCCAGAAGCTGGCTGCGGGAAAATTTTTCATCCCGGGTAAAAAGATGCGCCACCAGCGCCGTGAGGATTGGCGCGGCCGAAACAAGCAGGCTGACGTTTGAAGCCTGGGTGAAGGAAAGCGCAAAATTTTCTGCTAAAAAATAGAGGGTGCTCCCGCAAAGCGCCGCACCCAAGCAAAGAAGTTCCATCCGCCAGCCCTCTGACGGATGGATACGCGGGTAGATAAGCAAAAGCCCCGCGTATGCAATCAGATATCGCAGCACCATGATCTGAACCGGGGACAGGCTTTCCAAAAGCACCTTGGTAGAGACAAAGGTCGTTCCCCAAAAGAAGATGGTGATCAGCGCCAGCAGGATATAGAACTGTTGTTTCTTCATGAAGGATCTAATCCCATTCCGCCTGAAAATTTACAGCCATCATGCCTGGCTGGAGGAAAAATTGTTCCAGAAATCCTTCTGATCGAGGATCTCACCCAACTGGGTGAACAGCACAAGCCCCGCCAGCACAAGCGCTGCCGCGGCCGCCGCCAGGATGGTCCGTCTTGTCCTGCGCCTATGCTGGCGCGCTTTGTCACGCGCCTTATGAAAATCAATGATGTTGGGGTCACGGTCACGATCGGCGCCGCTGCGCTCAGTCCTCATCGCAGAAAACCATCCGCCAAATGAGATAAACGTAAGACGCCACGGCGGCGGCCCAGATGAAAGGCGCCAGCTTTCTGCAGGCTTTCGCCCAGTACATGCCGATCAGAGCACCGATTGAAAGCAGGCAAATCTTGAATACAGCCACATCCGATACGGTGAAGCGTTTCCAGCGGTCCATTCCCCAGCCAACAAAACTTTTGATTGCCAACATTGAAAACACCTCCGTCAATGCCGCGATGAACAAGCTTCTTACAATTTGAGTTTATCATAAAGAGACAGGCATATCAAATATAATTTGTAAATATCCGCATTCCCGGGTATAATTTTTCTATAAAGGGGGCTTTTGCGCGCTGCCGGCGCAAAAGCGGCTGCCCGACTGGCCGCCCCATAATTACGTTCAGACATTTGGAGGACAGGAACATGGAAAAAAACACCCTGCGCGTCGGGATGCGTAACGTCAAAACCGCGCTGGCGATTTTTGTCTGCCTGCTGCTTTATCAGTTTGTCCCGGGCAATGCGTCCTATGCATGTATCGCCGCGCTCATCGCCATGCAGTCAACGCTTGAAGAATCCTGGTCCCAGGGGCGCAACCGCCTGCTCGGGACGTTTATCGGCGGAATCTTTGGCGCGGCCTTCGCTTCGCTGCAGATTGCCGCCCGACTGCCGTTTTGGCGGATTGTGGCCATTTCGGCCGGTGTCACCGTCCTCATCTTCCTTTTGAACCTGATCGGCAAGCGCGGGGCAATTGTCATGGGCTGCGTCACCTACCTGGTGATTGTGCTTTCCCCGGCAGAAGGCAGCGTCTGGCTCTATTCGCTGTCGCGCGCGGTGGATAACGCCATCGGAATCCTGGTCGCGATCGGGATCAACCTTTCGATCCGGCCGCCCAAAAATCCGGACAGCTCCGAATCGGATGAAACGGCACAGGAACCACCCGAAACTCCGAACACGGACAGCCGGGAGTCCGACCCAAAGGCTTGACGCAATAAAAAAAGCAGGATGCTTTCCCATCCTGCCCGGCATATCGTTTTTTCATTCCCGCGACGCGTTTTCCAACAGGTGACGAACAATGGCCTCCTTGGCCAGCGCCGCTGTTAAAAAGTCCTCTTTGCTTCGGGTGATATACTGAGCCGCTTCCCGGAAGTCCTGCACAGTAAACTGTTCTTCGGAAAGCGACAGAATCTGATCCGCCTGTTTCGGGGTGATGGCCGCCATTGGAAGATCCGACAGATACTGGCATCCCAGCAGGTTTGTCAGGTGCTCAAGGAGCCCCATACCGGTTCACCTCACATTTTCATCACTACTGTAGAAAGTGTATCATATATTTCGCCAAAAATCAACAATAATAACTATAAATAAATCTATAAGTATCTGTATATATTTAGTTATCGCTCTTAAAATAAAGCCGGGTGATAGTTATGGGTGTTGATTATTCCGCCATCGGCCGACGGATGAAACAAAAGCGCAAACAGGCGGGAATGACACAGGATAACCTTGCGGAGAAGCTTTCCGTTTCAGTGGGGTATATCAGCCAGATGGAGCGCGGCGTCACCAAAATCAGCTTGGAAACGCTGTCGCGGATTGCCGTAGCGCTGGATTGTGATATCACTGAGCTCATCAGCGGGGTTTCCCTGCGGGAAGATAACTATCTGCACGAAGAGATCGAAAATGCCTGTCACAGGCTGGGCCCTCACCAGCGCCAGCTTCTTTTGGAAATCGCGGACGTCATCGCAAAATATTAAAAAAGGCGGGCGGCTTGAAGCCGCCCGCCTTTTTTACGTTTCAGCCAGAAAAGACGCGCTCCCAGTCAAAATCACCGGAAACGTCCCGGCTCACCGGCCAGTCAGCGCACCAAGCGGGGACGCGCGGGCATTCCACCCGGTCAATGCTGGGCGTATAGGGTTTCAGATCCAGCACCGGGCTGCCATCCTGCGCATCGATATAGTCCAGCCCAATCCTGCCTGCCTTCAGATCCAGACAGGTAATTGCGGCGCAGGACAAGGCCACCGGATTCGGCCGGCGTGGGGAACGGGTGGCAAATACGCCCAGCCGGTCCGGACCAGCCCGGTATGGGGCGCGTTCCAAAAGGGTCGCGCGCGCGTCCGGACCTTCGCACTGGTCGAACCACCAGAGCACCTGGATATGGCTGAAGCCCTCCAGTCCCTCCATCGCCGGACGATACATTTCATCCAGCAAAACTTCCATTCCGTCCGCATGGGTCACAACCCTGCCAATGGGATACAGTTCTTTTGTTTCCATAAATAAAGCCTTCTTTCCGGTTTATTTACGGCGCCGTAATTCCATTATAGCAGGCGTTTTGGATACTAAAAGCCCTTTTTACAAAAAAACAGCGGCGCCCGCATGTTTGCGGACGCCGTTTTGTTTTTTAGAATCTGTCCTTCGGGACATAGGAGGTATGCAGCACTTCGTGCGCGGTATGCGAACCGAACTCCCCAAAATATTCCTCGTAGATCTTGAGCAGCGAGGGGTTCTCGTGGGATTTGCGCATCGGCATATTCTCATCCGCGTCGTAGAGCGCTTTGGCGCGCAGCGCCTTCAGGTCCACGAAGTTGCGCACGCTCGCCGGCTGTACCGGCTGGGCGCCGCCGGTGACGCA
>NZ_QSBX01000007.1:43638-94032 GCF_003465835.1 Anaerotruncus sp. AF02-27
GACGCAGCCGCCCGGGCAGGCCATAATTTCAACGAAATGCCACGGGGCTTCGCCGGAGCGAATCTTTTCCATGATGACCTTTGCGTTCGCGAGACCGGATGCAACCGCAACCTTGACTTCGAGGTCGCCCACCTGATAGGTGGCTTCCTTGATACCGTCGGTGCCGCGGACTTCCTGGAACTTGACATCGCCGAGCGGTTTGCCGCCAACCCATTCTGCCGCGGTGCGCAGCGCCGCTTCCATAACGCCGCCGGTCGCGCCGAAGATGACCGCCGCGCCGGTCGATTCGCCCAGCGGGCTGTCAAACTGCTCATCCGGCAGATCATTGAACTGAATGCCCGCACGATTGATCATCCGCGCAAGTTCGCGGGTGGTCAGGGAAACGTCCACATCGGGCACGCCCGCGGCGTCCTCGTCCGGACGTTTGACCTCGGACTTTTTCGCGGTGCAGGGCATGATACCCACTACATAGATATCCTTCGGGTCCCAACCCATCTTTTTCGCGTACCAGGTCTTGACCGTGGCGCCGAACATCTGCTGCGGCGATTTGCAGGTCGACAGGTGCGCCAGCTGGTCGGGGAAGTAGTGCTCGCAGTAGTTGACCCAGCCCGGCGAGCAGGAGGTGATCATCGGCAGCACGCCGCCGCCCGTCACGCGCTCAACAAACTCATGGGCTTCTTCGACGATGGTCATGTCGGCCGCGAGGTCGGTGTCGAACACCTTCTCGAATCCGAGTCGGCGCAGGGCTGCGACCATCTTGCCTTCAACATTGGTGCCAACCGGATTGCCGAACGCTTCGCCCAGAGTGGCGCGGATCGAAGGCGCGGTCTGCACAATGACATGTTTTTGGGGATCGCCCAGCGCATCCCAGACCTCCTGGGTCTGATCCTTCTCCGCGATGGCGCCGGTCGGGCAGACGACGATACACTGTCCGCAGGAAACGCAGGCCACCTCATCGAGGTTCTGCTCGAACGCGCAGCCGATATGGGTGTTGAAACCGCGCTCGTTCGGGCCGATGACCCCGATGCCCTGCCATTTGGCGCAGGCAGCCACGCAGCGGCGGCAGAGAATGCATTTGTTGTCATCGCGGAACATATGCACCGCGGAATCGTCCACCGGATAGGTGGGGTTGATGCCGGCGTATTTATCCTGGTCGTCAACCTTGAAGTCGTGGCAGAGCTTCTGCAGTTCGCAGTTGTCCGCGCGCACGCAGGTCAGGCACTCCTTCTTGTGGGTCGAGAGGATCAGCTCCAGGGTGGTTTTGCGGGCTTCAAACACCTTCTGGGAGTTGGTGGTGATCTCCATGCCCTCCGAAACCGGGTACACGCAGGCGGTCACAAGGGTCCTTGCGCCCTTGACTTCGACAACGCAGATCCGGCAGGCACCGATCTCGTTGATCTCCTTGAGGTAGCACAGGGTGGGAATCTGAATGCCGGCACTTCTTGCGGCTTCGAGAATTGTACTATTCTTCGGCACGGACAAGGGCATACCGTTAATTTTGATATTTACCATTTCCATCTTTAGGTACACTCCTTTCTTATTTCTTCACAATCGCGCCGAATTTACATTTCTCAATGCAGGCGCCGCATTTGATGCACTTCTGCTGGTCGATGACGTGCGCTTCCTTGACCTTGCCGGAAATCGCGCCCACCGGGCACTGGCGCGCGCAGAGCGTGCAGCCTTTGCACTTATCCGCGTCGATCGAGTAGCTCAGCAGATGTTTGCACACATGCGC
The DNA here is from genome assembly GCF_003465835.1 of Anaerotruncus sp. AF02-27. Taxonomy (NCBI): domain Bacteria; kingdom Bacillati; phylum Bacillota; class Clostridia; order Eubacteriales; family Oscillospiraceae; genus Anaerotruncus; species Anaerotruncus sp. AF02-27. Next base: position 45,374 of record NZ_QSBX01000007.1, read on the forward strand.
GGGGCAGACTTTGTCCACGACATGCGCTTCGTATTCGTCGCGGAAATAGCGCAGGGTGGAAAGCACCGGGTTCGGAGCGGTCTGGCCGAGTCCGCACAGGGCGTTTTCCTTGATGTAGTAGCAGAGTTTTTCCATCTTGTCGAGATCCTCCAGGGTACCCTGTCCCTTGGTGATCTTATCAAGCATCTCATAAAGGCGCTTGGTGCCGATGCGGCACGGCGCGCACTTGCCGCAGCTCTCGTCGACGGTGAACTCGAGGAAAAACTTGGCGATATCGACCATACAGTTGTCCTCGTCCATGACGATGAGTCCGCCCGAACCCATCATTGAACCGATGGCGATCAGGTTGTCATAGTCGATCTCAACGTCCATCTTGGAGGCCGGGATACATCCGCCGGAAGGCCCGCCGGTCTGCGCCGCTTTGAACTTTTTGCCATTGGGAATGCCGCCGCCGATTTCCTCGATGATCTCCCGCAGGGTGGTGCCCATCGGGATTTCAACAAGACCGGTGTTGTGAATCTTTCCGCCGAGCGCGAAAACCTTGGTGCCCTTCGATTTTTCAGTACCCATCGAGGCGAACCAATCGGCGCCCTTCAGGATGATCTGCGGGATGTTCGCGTAGGTCTCAACGTTGTTGAGGACCGACGGTTTCGCGAACAGGCCCTTGACCGCCGGGAACGGCGGACGCGGACGCGGTTCGCCGCGGTGGCCCTCGATCGAGGTCATCAGCGCGGTTTCCTCGCCGCAGACGAACGCACCCGCGCCAAGGCGGATGTCGATGTCGAAATCAAATCCGGAGTCGAAGATGTTTTTGCCGAGCAGTCCCATCTCGCGCGACTGGCCGATGGCGATTTCCAGCCGCTTGACCGCGATCGGATACTCCGCGCGGACATATATGTAACCCTGGTTTGCGCCGATCGCGTAACCGGCAATCGTCATCGCCTCAAGCAGCGCGTGCGGGTCGCCTTCGAGCACCGAACGGTCCATGAACGCGCCCGGGTCGCCTTCGTCGGCATTGCAGCAGACATATTTCTGGTCGTTGACCGAAGCCTTTGCGAACGCCCATTTGCGTCCAGTCGGGAAGCCCGCGCCGCCGCGGCCGCGCAGCCCGGATTTGGTGATGACGTCGATGACGTCGTCCGGGGTCATCTCAGTGAGCACTTTGCCCAGCGCCTGATAGCCGTCATATGCGATGTATTCGTTGATGTCCTCGGGGTCGATCACGCCGCAGTTTCTGAGCGCGACGCGTTTCTGCTTTTTATAAAAGTCGGTGTCACTCAGCGACTTGATGGTGTCCTCCTGGACGGTCTCGGTGTAGAGCAGACGCTTGACGATACGTCCTTTGAGCAGGTGCTCCTCGACGATCTCGCGCACGTCCTCCGCGTTGACCCGGGAATAGAACGAGCCCTCCGGATAGACGATGACGACCGGGCCGAGCGCGCACAGGCCGAAGCAGCCGGTTTTGACAACCTTGACTTCGTTTTCAAGGCCTTTTTCTTTCAGTTCGTCCTCAAAGGCACGGATGACCTTTGCGGAGCCGGAGGAAGTGCAACCTGTACCTCCGCAAACCAGAACATGGGAACGATACATGATGTGTCTCCTCCTTCATTTATGCTTTCTGCGCGACAGCGCCGATGGTGTATTCGGTCATGACGTTGCCGTTTACCAGATGGTTCGCAACCACCTGCGCAGCTTTTTCCGCAGTCATTTTTACATAGGTGACCTTTTCCTTGCCGGGTTCCATGATCTCCACAACCGGCTCATACTGACAGATGCCGATACAGCCGGTCTGTGCGATGGTGACGTTCTGGAGATTGCGTTTGGCGACCTCCTCGGTGAACGCCTGCAGCACAGGGCGCGCGCCCGCGGCGATTCCGCAGGTTGCCATGCCGACCACGACACGGGTGTTGCCTGTGTCATCCTCCCGGATGCCCATATTGCTTTTCACTTTGTCCCTGAGAGCTTGAAGCTCCGCTAAACTTTTCATAATCTGTTATCCTCCATCCACAAATACGCTTATTGCCTGGTTATCCATTCCCCTGGATTTCCGTCATGTTCTCCCGGATGAACGAACTGATGAATCCCACCACTTCCGGATTGGAAAGCGGCACGCCCGCGAGCACCTGCCGGAACTCCCGTGTATCCGCCGCAAATGCCTGTTCCCCGCGGCGGTAGGTATAGACGAAATCAATATCCGGATTGCACTGAACCAGCGAGCTGATTGTCCCCGCCATGTCCCCCAAGGGCATCCGGTCGATGTGGGTCAGCCCAAATGTGGCTGTTACCGTCGTCCCCACATTCACTTTGGAGTCGATTGCAAGCGTCCCGCCCGTCATCTCCGCCGCCATTTTGAGAAACGGCACGCCCAGCCCGACCTTTCTGGTCGTGCGGGTGGTAAAAAACGGGTCGATCACTTTATGTACCTGTTCGGCGCTCATCCCACAGCCGTTGTCCGCGATCGTGATGGTGAGAAGGTCTTTCCCTGGCTGTTCATCCACCGTGATTTCAATGAGATCCGCCTTTGCGCGCACCGAATTCTGCGCGATATCCAGCACATTCAGCGACAGTTCCTGCATCACGCTCAGGCGCCGTATTTCGCCAGGATCGAATCGATCTCATCAACCGTCAGCCGGCCATAGACCTCATCGTCGATCATCATGACCGGAGCAAGCCCGCATGCGCCGACACAGCGGCAGGCGTCCAAACTGAATTTTCCGTCCGGAGTGCATCCGCCGCTCGAAATCCCGAGCTTCTCTGAGAGCTTGTTGAAGATATCGCCCGCGCCCTTGACATAGCAGGCCGTTCCCAGGCAGACCGAAATCTTGTGCTCGCCCTTCGGGTTGAGGGTGAACTGCGCGTAGAATGTGGCCACGCCGTAGATCTCTTCCAGCGGAATGTCCATGCCTTCGGAAATCATCTTCTGCACTTCGATCGGCAGATAGCCATAGATCTCCTGCGCACCCTGCATCACCGGCATGAGCGCTCCCTTTTCTCCCCTGTGCTGTGCCATGAGCGCCTTGAGCTTCTCTTCCTGTTCCGGCGTCCCTTTGAAAGGTACGACCGTTTTGGTGTTCGCCATCTAGTCTTTACCTCCTTGAATAATTGGCGGTGCGCGCACCGGATATCATATAAAAACTCCTCCGGAAACCGCGGCCGGGAATTGGCCGAATCACAGGTGTCCGCGGGAACGACATCAGGATATCCATACAGGCAAACATTGCCTACGCGCACGCATCCAGCTTAATTGTTACAATTATAACAGATATTGATATGGCCGTCCAGATCTTTTACATGTTTTTCTGTTGGAAAAATACAAAATATTTGTGGTGTTTTTTCTTTATTCGGCGTTAATGCCAAAATATTTTTGAGCAGCCATGTATATTTTTTATTGCTCCGCAATCCAAAATGGCCGTGCGGCTCTGCCGCGGCCGTTTTGATTTTCATGCGCCGGCTTTTTCACCCGCTTTCCCACAAAATACATCGTGGGCGCGTGCAGATTATACAGCTTTTGAAAACCCGATTGGTGCCGTTTATCCATTGCACAAAATTAAACAAAATGTTATAATGCAGGGGTAAATATTTGTCGGAAAGGACAAACAGCCAGCCCCATGCAACATCTTGAAAGGAGTATCCTCTATGACAGTTCAGGATATCAAGGAAATTTTAAAGGCGGACGTCCTCTGTGAGGGCGACGGCCTCGGCGCCGAAGTGCACACCGCCTGCGGCAGCGATATGATGAGCGACGTACTGGCTTTTGTCAAGGACCAGAGCGTGCTGCTCACCGGGCTTGTGAATTCCCAGGTGGTGCGCACCGCCGAAATGATGGACATGGTCTGCATCGTCTTTGTGCGCGGAAAGCAGCCCGACCAGGCGATCATCGACCTCGCGCAGGAACGCGGTATCGCGGTGATGACCACCCCATACCGGATGTTCGCGGCCTGCGGGCTGCTTTACAGCAATGGATTGAGAGGCGGTTGTGAAAGCGATGTCTGAGGTAATCAAGCTCGAATACGACGTGCCCGGCGATGACTTCACCCGTGCGGGCGAGGCCTCCAGCGACGTCAAGGCGGTGCTCAAAAAGCTGGGCCTGCATTCGAACGTGGTGCGCAAGGTAGCCATTGCGATGTATGAAGGGGAAATCAACATGGTCATCCATGGCGGCGGCGGGCATATCACGGTGGAGATTTCCCCCGAATGCATCACCATGTCTCTGGTCGACCACGGCCCCGGCATCAAGGACATCAGCCTTGCCATGCAGGAAGGCTGGTCCACCGCGCCCGAAAGCGTGCGCAACCTTGGGTTCGGCGCAGGCATGGGGCTGCCCAATATGAAAAAATACAGCGATGAGATGGAGATACAAAGCGTAGTGGGAGAAGGCACCACCGTGGACATGAAGGTTCACGTGGCCTAGACCCCGGCGCCATCCCAACGCTCCTGTGAAGGAGATTGCGATGAACAAGGCAAATTTTTTCCATTCGGTGACGCTCGACCGTGACAAATGCCACGGCTGCATCAACTGTGTCAAACGCTGCCCGACCGAAGCGATCCGGGTGCGGGAAGGTAAGGCGCGCATCATCAAGGAGCGCTGCATCGACTGCGGCGAGTGCATCCGCGTCTGCCCGCACCACGCGAAACAGGCCATCTTTGACCCGCTTTCGGTCATGGATACCTATAAATACAAGGTGGCGCTCCCCGCGCCCGCCCTCTATGGGCAGTTCAACAACCTTGACGACATCGACATCATCCTCGGCGCTTTGCAGATGATGGGGTTCGACGAGGTGTTTGAGGTCGCGCGGGCGGCCGAGCTCGTTTCGGACGCAACCCGCAAATATATGGCCCGGCCCGATGTCAAGCGGCCGGTCATTTCCTCCGCCTGTCCGGCCGTCCTGCGGCTCATCCGGGTGCGCTTCCCGGAACTCATTGACAACGTCCTGCCGCTGCACGCGCCCATCGAGGTTGCCGCGCGGCTCGCGCGCAAAGCGGCGATGGAAAAGACCGGCTTCGCGCCGGAGGAGATCGGCGTCATCTTCATCAGCCCCTGCCCGGCCAAGGTGACGGCTGTCAAGATGCCGCTCGGAGCGGAAAAAAGCGCGGTCGACGCGGTGATCGCCATCCGCGAGGTCTACCCGAAGCTCATCTCGCTGATGAAAAACGTCCCGCAGACGGTCGATCTGACCCAGGCTGGCCGGATGGGCATCGGCTGGGGCAGCAGCGGGGGAGAGGCGGCAGCCGCTCTCAAGGAGCGGTATCTGGCCGCCGACGGGATCGAAAACGTCATCCGCGTCCTCGAGGATCTCGAGGACGAGAAGTTCTACGACCTCGATTTCGTCGAGCTCAACGCCTGTTCCGGCGGCTGCGTCGGCGGCGTGCTGACAGTCGAGAACCCGTATGTCGCCAAAGCCAAGCTCAAACGTATCCGCAAATACCGTCCGGTTTCCTGCAACCATCTGCCGGACGACGAAATCTCCCCTTATCAGTGGGACGCGCCGGTCGAATACGAGCCGGTGCTCGAGCTCGATGAGAACTTCAAGGTCGCGATGGAAAAGATGAACAAGATGCGCGAGATCGAAGGCCGGCTCTACGGCATGGACTGCGGCTCTTGCGGCGCGCCGTCCTGCAAGGCGCTGGCCGAGGATATCGTGCGCGGGTTTTCCACTGAGGAGGCCTGCATCTTCAAGCTGCGCGACGAAATGCGTGCCATGGCGGAGGGCCTCTCCCGGCTCTCGAAATTCATGCCGCGTCCCTCCGAGGCGGTGGATGACGAACAGAACGACAAATGAGGTGATCGGATGACGGTACAACAGGCGGCGCAGAAGCTGGGGCTTTCGGTCCTGTCCGGAGGCGAGGCGCTCGGACGGGAAATCGAATGCGTCTACTGCTGCGATTTATTGAGTTTTGTGATGGGACGCGCCCCGGCGGACAGCGCTTGGGTGACGGTGATGGGGAATGTCAACGCGATGGCTGTGGCGCTTTTGGCCGATGTGGCCTGTGTGGTGCTGGCCGAAGGCGCGCAGTTCGACGACGAAGCGAAACAGAAAGCCGAACAGAACGACATCGCGGTGCTTGCCTCACCGCGGCCGGTTTACGATACGGCAAGGGAGATCGACCGGGAGCTCCATCCGTGAAGCCGGTTTTCTACGATCTGCACATCCATTCCTGTCTGTCGCCCTGCGGCGACAACGACATGACCCCCAACAACATCCTGAACATGTCGCTTTTGAAGGAACTGGACCTGATCGCGCTGACCGACCACAACTCCTGCAAAAACTGCCCGGCGATCCTGAAGGCTGCCGAGGGCAGCGGCCTTCAGGTGCTGCCCGGCATGGAGCTGACCACAGCGGAGGAAATCCATGTGGTCTGTCTGTTTCCCACGCTCGAAAACGCCATGGCGTTCGATTCCTATGTGTACGAACGGCTCGCGGACATCGACAATGAGCCGTCCATTTTCGGCGACCAGTTCATCCTGGATGAAAACGATGCGGTCGCGGGCAGTGTAAAAAAGCTCCTGGTCAATGCGACCACGATCGAAATTTCCGACGTGCCCGCGCTGGTGCAGTCCTACGGCGGGCTTTGTTACCCGGCGCATGTCGACCGCAATTCCTACAGCGTGCTCTCGAACCTGGGTTTCATCCCGCCGGAATGCGGCTTTCGCACGCTTGAGGTTGCCAAGCCGGACATTTTTTTCGGGGACGGCGCACATGCCGATCTCAAGGAAGGGTATTATATTGTCACAAGCTCTGACGCGCATTATTTGGAGGATATCGCCGAACGCGAGCGCTGCATCCATCTGGAGACGGTTGACTTCGCGGGACTGGCGGCAAGGCTTTTATGAAAATACGTAAATTTGAAATCGTCCTCATCGCCGCACTGCTCGTTGCCTGCGCGGCGTGGGGATTTTATCTGTACCGGCCGCGCGGCGGCGACACGATCGCGGTGATTACAGCGGATTCCCAGGAAGTCCGGCGGATCGATCTCGCACACGCAAAGGATGAGGTTTTCACACTGAAAGGAAAGCCGGTCAGTTTTGAGGTGCTGGACGGGAAGATCCGTTTTGTGAACGTGACCTGCCCGGACCACATCTGTGAGAAGGCGGGCTGGTGCGAAAGCCCGGGCGACCGGGCGGTCTGCATGCCCAACCGGGTGACGCTCGTCTGTTACCCGCGCGACGAATTGAATTGATCGGCGAGCCGGTCCCGGACAAAAGTTTCGATCAAACCTTTTCAAAGGTTTGCCGGGGGCGCGGGGGACGGCGCCCCCCGCAGCCTGGCGCCGCGGCGCCCACTGCAAGCGAGAGAGGGGTTTGGGGGGCCGGGGCACGCGGCTCCCCATTCCCGATCCGGTTCCGATTGATACGAAACGTAAAAAGCGGCCGGACGGCATACGCCGTCCGTCCGCTGGTTTTTGCCTGTGGAATCGGAAAGGTCCGGGGGGATTTTTCTTGTAAATCCCCCCGGACCCCCAAATACGCTTACAGCAGGGCCGCGGGCCCAAACAGGATTCCGCGCTTTGCGAAGCGCGGCGCGGGGACGCCGTCCCCGCGACCCCCGCAACCTTTGAAAAGGTTGACGAAACATTTGATTTGGTTTACTTCTTTTTGGCGATCGCTTCTTTCGCCTTCGCGGCGATCTTCTCCGGCGTGAGGCCGTAGGCCTGCATCACCAGCGGCGCTTTGCCCGAACGGCCGAACTGATCCTCCACACCGTGCTTGACCACCGGAACCGGGCAGTTCTCCGAAAGGAATTCGCTCACCGCGCTGCCAAGCCCACCAATCACATTGTGCTCTTCACTCGTCACAATGCAGCCGGTCTCCCGGGCCGCCTTGAGCAGCATTTCGGTATCAAGGGGCTTTATCGTGTGCATGTCGATCACGCGCGCCGAAACGCCTTCCGCCTTGAGCAGGTCTGCGGCTTTGAGCGCCTCCTGCACCATCATGCCAATGGCGATAATCGTGACATCCGACCCATCCACCAGCTGTACGCCCTTGCCGATTTCAAAGTGATAGCCTGGGATTGTGTCGGTCACCGTTTCGACCGCCAGTCGCCCAAGGCGCATATAGACCGGCCCTTCATAGCTCATGAGCGCCTCCACAGCGGCGGTCATTTCGTTGCCGTCGCAGGGGCAGAGCACCGTCATACCAGGGATTACCCGCATCAGTGCGAAATCCTCGCAGCACTGGTGGGTAGCGCCGTCCTCACCGACCGAAAGGCCGCCGTGTGAACCGACCACCTTGACGTTCAGGCGCGGATAGCAGACCGAATTGCGCACCTGTTCCCAAGCGCGGCCAGCCGAAAACATCGCGAACGAGTTGACGAACGGGATCTTCCCGCAGGTCGCAAGGCCCGCGGCGATGCCGACCATATCCGCCTCGGCAATGCCGATATTAAAAAATTTATCCGGATATTCCTTGGCGAAGCCATTGGTCATGGTGGCGGCGGAAAGGTCCGCGTCAAGCACCACCAGGTTCGGGTTGAGCCCGCCGAATTTCACAAGCGCCTTTCCGTAGGCCGCGCGCGTTGCAATTACTTCTCCCATCGTTTAACCCTCCAGACCTTTCAAAAATGCTTCAAGTTCCGCCCGCCCCTGTTCATAGAGTTCCTTGCCGGGCGCTTTGCCGTGCCAGCCCGCGTTGTTCTCCATGTAGGAGACGCCCTTGCCCTTGACCGTCCTGGCAAGGATCATGGTCGGCTTGCCTTTTACAGTTTCGGCCTTGTCGAGCGCGCCGGAAATCTCCGCGTAATCGTGGCCGTCGATCTTCAGAACATTCCAGCCGAACGCCTCCCACTTCTTGTCGAGCGGCTCGGAAGGCATGACATCGGCAGTCGCGCCGTCAATCTGCAGGCCGTTCACATCGAGAAATACGCACAGGTTGTCCAGATGGTATTTCGCGGCGGCCATCCCGGCTTCCCAGATCTGGCCTTCTTCCGCCTCGCCGTCGCCCACGGCAGCATACACCCGGTAGGATTTCCCGTCAATCTTTCCGGCCAACGCCATGCCGACCGCCGCGGAAAGGCCCTGTCCCAGCGAGCCGGTGGACATATCCACCCCTTTGACATGCACCATATCCGGATGGCCGGACATATGCCCTTCGATCGAACGGAAGAGCTTCAGATCCTCCGCCGGGAAGTAGCCGCGCAGCGCGAGCGTGGGATAAAGCGCGGGCGTGCAATGCCCTTTGGAGAGCACAAAGCGGTCCCGCTCCGGGTCTCTGGGGTTTTGGGGGTCAATATGCATTTTTTCAAAATAAAGCACCGTCAGAATATCCGCAACCGACAAAGATCCTCCTATGTGCCCGGAAGCAGCGGTATAAACCGCATCCAATGCAGCAAGGCGGATCTTCGTAGCGATAATCTCCAGTTCTTTTGCGCGTTTTTGATCCATAGTGTTCTTCCTTTCCCCTTTCAAACTTCCGTAAACTGGCCGCCGCCTTCCGGCGCCCGTCCCAAATTGCCGTTCTTATCATAATACACATCCCCAAAATAATCAAGAAGGTTCCCATACCGAAAAAACTTCATTCCGGGAATGATTTTCACAAAGATCATTGACTTTTCATGCCAGTCCTGATATAATAATGATCCGTAACTGGGTGTTCCAGTTCTGATAAGGAAGCGTATCGAAGTGGTCATAACGGCCTCGACTCGAAATCGAGTAATCCTGTAAAAGGGACCGTGGGTTCGAATCCCACCGCTTCCGCCAGCAAAGCCTCCGCACAAAAAACTGTGCGGAGGCTTTTTCTCGTTCCGCCTTGGGAAAGGATTCCCCCATTCCTGCATACACTGTGGTATCCGCGCTTTTCCCGGCGCGGATCGAAAAATATCCCCAAGCGTCGCGGAGCCTGCGCGGATTTAGCCGGGTCCTGCCGCATTTTGACAATTTGGGGAAGGAGGAGGGATATCCATGTATGAAGGCGTGGACACCAGTTCCAACAATAACGGCGGAACCGGCTTGGTCAACTTCGACGCCGTCAGAATCTCCGGGCGCGCGTTCGCCATGGTGCGGGTTGGCTACGGCCTGCGCAGTACCAGTGGCTTTTCGGGTTATATCAGCAAATCTTTTGTGCAGCAGCTCAAAAACGCGCAGGCGGCCGGACTTGATACCGGCGTTTACTGGTACAGCCGCGCGGTAAATGAAGAACAGGCGCGTATCGAGGCAGACGCCTGCCTCAAAGCCATCGCACCATACCAGCTCACCTATCCGGTGGCGTTTGACCAGGAATATGACGGCCAGATCATGGCGCTGACCCGTCAGAAGCGCACCAACATCTGCATCGCATTTCTGGAGGAGGTACGCCGTCAGGGCTACTACCCCATGATGTACGCCTCCAAGGACTGGTATGAAAACTGGATCTATGACAGCCAGCTTCAGAAATACGACCACTGGGTGGCGCAATATGCCGACCGGCTCACCTATCAGGGCGAGACTTCCATCTGGCAGTACAGCGGTTCCGGTTCGATCCCCGGTGTGACCGGCGCGATCGACCTGGATGTGAGCTATAAAGATTACCCCACGATCATCCGGGAAGGCGGTTACAACCATCTCACTCCCGTGGGCACTGACTATAAAGCGCTCTACGAAGCGGAACGCGCGCGCAACCGCGCGCTCATCAGCGGGATGCAGTCACTTATCGACCAGTATCAGGGCTGAAGGAATACAAACGCGGCTTTCGCCTTTTGACGAAAGCCGCGTTTTCTTTTTATGGGGTTCGGGCCAGATAACGGTCACAGAGCCAACGGGCAAAAAAGGCGCTCGCCACCCCCAAAAGAATCCCCGCCGTTATATCGGTGACAAAATGCACCGAAAGATAGACCCGTGAAAACGCGATCAGGCCCGCAAGCGGGTACGCCCACCAGCCGTTTCTGTGGTTCATAAAAAAAAGAGAGGTCGCGCCCGCAAAAGAGGAGGCCGAATGCCCAGAGGGAAACGAAAAACCCGCGGGTTCGGGGATCAGCAGCTGAAAGCCCTCAAGATGGGTAAACGGCCGCGCACGGGCCACCAGATTTTTTAGGAACACCTCGCCGGTGAGATAGCCGGTCAGCAGAGCGATCCCGCAGACCATCCCCCAGCGGCGGGTCCTTTTAAACAGCAGCAAGCAGACGGTAAAAAGAATCCAGATAAAGCCGTTGTCGCCGAGCGTAGTGACAAACGGCAGCACCGCATCCAGAAGCGCCGTGTGCAGATGTGTGTTGATCCAGCCTGTAACGGCCAGATCCGCCTGTAAAAGCCACTCCATCGGTTCTCCTCCTTTCTGTGGAACATTCTAGCACGAAACTTGGAAATTTTGCAACAAACCATGTCGGAAATGTGCTATAATAAGCGCGGGCAATTGGCTTTCTGCCAATTGCCGCCCGCACTAGGCGGGCCCAGTGCAGCTTTGCTGCGCGCCGCGCTTATTGCATCACAGCGGATCCCGGCACAAGCTGGGATCACGCCGCAAAGCGGCGCACAAGCCTGAAAGGCTTGCCGCTGTGCTATAATAAACGCGGATTTGCCGCCAAAGGCGGTATGCGCTTATTTTTGTGGGCTGTATTTATTTTCGTCTGAGGAGGGCTTATCATATGTCTATTTCCCGGGAAAATATCCTGAAGCTGCAAAATGGCAGCGATGTGCGCGGCGTTGCCGTCGGCGGCGTCGAAGGACAGCCGGTCACGTTGACCGGAGAGGCCGCGAACCGGATTGCGGCGGCGTTCGCACGCTGGCTTTCTGAAAAATCCGGCAAACCCATTCATGAGCTGAAAATCGGCGTTGGACACGATTCCCGTATTTCCGCGCCCGCGCTGGGGCGCGAGGTGCTCGCGGGATTGCTCGCGCAAGGCGTCGGGGCCTATGACTGCGGGCTCGCTTCCACGCCTTCGATGTTCATGTCAATCGTATTTCCAGAGACCGCCTTTGATGGCTCCATTATGATCACCGCGTCCCACCTGCCGTATAACCGGAACGGCCTTAAATTTTTCACCCCGGACGGCGGGCTTGAAAAGGCCGATATCACCGCATTGCTCGAAACCGCGGCGCTGCTTTCGGCTCAGGATGCGGATCTTTCCGCCGCAGGCAAGGCCGACCTCATTCCGCTTTATGCCAAAAGCCTCTGCGAAAAAATCCGCCTCGGCGTGAATGCGCAGGACTATGACCACCCGCTCGCCGGGCTCAAAATCGTGGTCGACGCTGGCAACGGAGCGGGCGGGTTCTTTGTTGAGCAGGTCCTGGCTCCGCTCGGCGCGGACACCACCGGCAGCCAGTTTTTGGAGCCGGACGGCATGTTCCCCAACCACATCCCAAATCCGGAAAACAAAGCGGCAATGGACGCCATACGCCACGCGACCGTGTCGAATCATGCCGATTTGGGGATTATTTTTGATACTGACGTCGACCGGATGTCCGCTGTGCTGCACGACGGCACCGAGGTCTGCCGCGATGCGATTATTGCGATGATGGCCGCCATTCTTGCAAAGGACTACCCCGGCTCGACCATTGTGACCGACTCGGTCACCTCCGACAAGCTCACCGATTTTCTTGAAAATACGCTGCGCCTTCGGCATCACCGCTTCAAACGTGGCTACAAAAATGTCATCAACGAGTCCAAACGCCTCAATGACGCAGGCACCGTTTCGCCGCTCGCCATTGAAACCTCCGGCCACGGCGCTCTTTCCGAAAATTATTTTCTCGACGATGGCGCCTATCTGGCGGTCAAGCTGCTGATCGCCGCCGCAAACGCCCGCAAGCAGGGAAAGCAGGTGGATTCGCTTATCGAGAAGCTCCCCCGGCAGTTCGAATGCCGCGAATACCGCATGAACCTTCTGGGCGAAAACTTCAAAGCCTACGGGCAGGAGGTCCTCAAGGTATTTGAGGGCCGTGCGAAGGCCGCCGGCTACACGGTCGCGCCGAATTCCTACGAGGGGGTCCGGCTTTCGTTCACCGGGACCGAAACGCAGGGCTGGATGCTGCTGCGGCTTTCGCTGCACGACCCGCTCATGCCGCTCAACCTCGAGGGCAACCGTCCCGGCGACTGCGACCGGATCGTCACCATCGCAAAGGAGCTGCTCACTGGGTTTGACCGGCTCGACCTTTCCCCACTCGCAAAATAAAAGGTGTTACATAAACGAAAGCAGGCGCCCCGAACGGGGCGCCTGCTTTCGTTTACAATGCCGCGAGAGAGGATGGGTTATAAGAACCCTATGGACAGCAGCACATCGATGAATCCAAACAGGGTGATGGCTGCAAAGCAGTTGGAAAACAGGACCACCCTGGAGGTGAGCCCCGCATCTCCGCCCATTGAAGCGGAGAGCGTGTAGGTGACCGGGGCCGTCGGAGTCCCAAAAAAGACCAGCAGCGAAAGCAGCGGAAGCCCCTGGAAGCCCAGCAGGACGGCAAGCGGCAGGAAACAGAGCGGCAGCAGCAGGAGCTTTACCACACAGGCAAACGCTACCTGCCACCGGTCGTTCGAGAGGCTCGAGAACCGAAAGCCCCCGCCCAGCGCCAAAAGACAGATTGGCACCGCCGCGCCCCCAAGGGTCGTCATGGCGGACAGCAGCACCTTTGGAAGGGGCAGGCGAACCGCGTTCGCAAAGATCGCCAGGAGGCTCGCGAGCAGCAACGGATTCTTCGCAAGCTGCAGGAAGAGTTCCCGCAGCCGGTATTTCCGATCCTGGAAAATCTGCAATGCGAGGACCGAAGTGATGTGGTTTATGGGGATGGCCAGCGCTGCCAGCACCCCCATCACGGCATAGTCCATGCCGGGGTAGAGGTTGGCGGCCAACCCCATGCCGATGATCAGGAAGCTGTTGTGGGTGCAGCCCTGCACGATCACCCCGCGTTTGGCGGGCGTTTTCTCAAAGCGCGGCACCACCAGCATCAGGAACAGGTATGCGGCTATAAACCCAAGCCCGGCAAAGAGCAGCAGCTTGCCATAGCCCGCCTCCTGCGCGGCGCCCGTGTAAATGTTCGTGAAGATCATACAGGGGAGCAGGGCGTTGAAAGCCGTACCGTTCAGGGCCGCGCAGCAGCCGTCGTCCAGGATGCGGCCGGCGCGCAAAAGCACACCCAGCTCCACCATTAGGCAGATGGGCAATACGACGTTCAGCGTCGTGAAGAAGGAGGACATCTCATCAGCTCCTCAGCTTTTACATTGGCATCAGCACGCCCGGCAGCCAGGTGACCAGCGGCGGGATATACGCAAACGCCAGCAGCACCACCGCCAGCAGCAGCATATATTTCCACGCCTCCTTTGAGAATTCCGCGATGCTGCAGCCCGCGATACGGGTCGTCACGTACATCAGCGTGCCCACCGGCGGCGTGATGGTACCGACCATCGTGTTGATCGCGAGGATGACCCCGTAATGCACCGGGTCGATGCCGATCTGTTTCATGACCGGCAGCAGGATCGGGGTGGTCAGGATGATGATCGGGGTTCCGTCGAGGAACATGCCCAGCACCAGCAGGCAGAGCATGACGAGCAGCAGCACCAGCCACGGGATGTGCATGATGCCCTCCATGCTCGCAAGCACGCGGGTCGGCACGTTCTCCCACGCCATGATCCAGCCAAACGGCGCGCTCGCCGCGATGATAAAGCAGATGGTCCCGGTGGTCACCATCGAGGAGGTGACCGCGGCGATGATCTTTTGGAAGGTCAGTTCTTTATAGACGAACACGCCCAGCAGGATCGAAATCCAGACAGCGATAACCGCGGATTCGGTAGCGGTCGCCCAACCGGAAATGATCCCTCCCACAATCGCGATCGGCGCGAGCAAGGCGAGCAGCGCATCCATGATCGCCTGAAAGATCTCTTTTGGACTCGCCTTGGGAGAAACACCATAGCCGCGCTTACGCGCGATAAAATAGGTGATAAACATCATGCTGATTCCCATGATGAGGCCCGGGATGGCACCGCCCAAGAACAGCCGGCCAACCGAAACCTCCGCGATCGAGCCGTAGAGCACCAGCGGGACGCTCGGCGGGATGATGGGGCCGATGGTGGCGGCCGCCGCGATGACCGTAGCGGAAAAGCCCTTGCTGTAGCCCTTCTCCTTCATCTCCGGGATCAGCACCGAACCGGTGGCCGCCGCCGAGGCAAGCCCGGAACCGGAAATGCAGGCCATGAAAATATTGGTCAGAAAGCCCACCTGCGCCAGCGAACCGCTGATGTGGCCCACCAGTCTCTGGGAGAGGTTGATCAGCCGTTTGGTAATACCGGCCGAGTTCATCAGGTCGCCCGCCATGACAAATAGCGGAATCGCCAGCATGGGAAAGGAATCGAGCCCCATCACAATCCGCTGCGGCAGCGCCATCAGCGGGATGGTTCCGTTGCTGAGGAATCCGCAGAGGCATCCGAGCGCGATTGCCAGTGCCACCGGCATGCCGATCACAATGGAGATGGCAAAAACAAGCATCAGAACAAGTGTCATGTGTTTGCACCATCCTTTCCAGCGTGGAATTCTTTAAGCTGCCGCCAGAGGATCTGCAGAATCCGCACAAACATCAAAAGGGAACAGGCCGGCAGCGACATGTAGACCAAACCCATCGGGTAAGGAAGCAGAGACATCTTGGTATCCCAAAATTCTGCGGTCAGAATAAATCCATAGTAGACCAATATCGCAAGCAGAAGAAGCGATGCCGCGTTGGTGACGATAAAAAGTATTTTGCGTACCTTTTCCGGAAACAGGTTTATAAAAACTTCGATGATGATGTGGCTGTTGCGTTTGGTGCCGACGATGGCCCCAAGAAAAACGGCCCAGATGAACGAATACCGTGCCACCTCGCTGGTCCAGTCGAGCGAGAGTTCGAACAGACGGGAGATTACCCCCAGCGTTACGGCAATCCCCATTGCCAGTGTGAAGGCGGTGCCGGCATACTCCTCAAAATTATCAATGAAATGTTTCATAGAATCTACCTTCTCATCCTCTCTCAGCGGCGCCTAGCGCGGCCATGGGTGATTTTTACCCATGGCCGGCATTCTGCGGCGCCTTATGATTTCTGTACTTCGCGGACCTTCTCCAGAAGCGCAAGGCCTTCCTCGTCGAGGATCACGTTGGCCACCGAACTGGTCGCCTCCTTGAAGGCGGCGACGTCCACGTCGCGGATGATCTCGATTCCCATGCCCGCCATCGTGTCCAGGATGTCGTTATTCTCCTTGACCTGCAATTCGGACGCATAGACGTCCGCTTCCTTCATGGCGCCCTGCAACAGCTCCTGCTGTTCGGGCGTCAGGCTCTGGAAGAAGGCCTCGTTGATGATGACCACCTGGTTCTGGGAGATGTGGCCGGACAGGCTCAGGTATTTCTGCACCTCATAAAATTTCTTGTTGAAGATGACGATGTTCGGGTTCTCCTGCGCGTCGATCACCCCCTGGCTGAGCGCCATATAGACCTCGCCGAACGCCATCGGGGTGACCGCGGCGCCGCAGGCCTTCATCGGCTCGGTGTTGACCGGCGCGTCCGGGGTGCGGATGCGGATACCCTTGAGATCCTCGGGCTTTCTGATCGGGACGTTGGAGGTGATATTGCGGTTGCCGTACCACTGGGCGATGTCGAGCGCACGCATGCCGGTGGCTTCGATCAGGCCATTGTTGATCTGCTCGCCCACCTCGCTGTTCGCGATCTTCACCAGGTTCTGGTACTGCTCCGCCTCGCCGCTTCCGTCGAGGTAGTACGGCACCATGAAGACCGAGAACGGCGCATAGAACCGTGAAAGCGCGCCCGCGGACGGGACCGACATGTGAAGCGTCCCCATCTTGACCCCTTCGACCAGGTCATTTTCGTTACCAAGCTGGGCGTTCGGCATGATCTCCACCGAAATCTGCCCCTTCGATCCGGCTTCTACAAGTTCTTCGAACTTTTCAAATGCCTTGTGGGAATTCGATTCGATCGTCTGCTCGTGGCCGATCTTGATGACGATCGGATCCTTTGCCGCAGGGGCCAGTTCAGACTGTCCCGTGGGCGCACCGCTTCTAGATTGGCTCGCGGCGGATGGTTTTTCAGATTTTGCGGAACATGCCGCGAACAGCAGCACCGCCGTACAGGCCGCTGCACAGCGCATTAGTTTATTCATTCTGCGATCTCCTCTCATAACATTGCTCTCTTCTGTCGTATTTATTTGGTCACCAGGCCGCCGTCCGTGAAGATGACCTGTCCGGTGATATAATCCGAAGCTTCGCTCGACAGATAGATGAGGGTTCCTACGATGTCTTCCGGCAATCCGAAGTCGCCCATTGGAATCTCGTCCTTCATACTCTGGTAAACCTTTTCGTCCGAACGCAAATCCTTGTTCATATCGGTCTTGATGTAACCAGGGGCGATGGCGTTGACATTGATTCCGTATTTGCCCCATTCGCTCGCAAGCGTACGGGTGAATTGAATAATCGCGGCCTTGGAAGTGCAGTAGGCCAGCCGCCGGTCGGCCGCGCGCAGTCCGGTCTGGGAGGAAATGTTGATGATCTTTCCGCGGCGCTTCTGGGCGATGAACCATTTGCCGACCTCAACCGAGAAGAGGAAAGTTCCCTTGACATTGATGTCCATGACAAAATCCCAATCTTTTCCGTCCATCTCCTCCGGGAATTTGCGGATGAGCACGCCCGCATTATTGACCAGCACGTCGATCTGCCCGAACGCGGCGAGCACCTGCTCCACGAAAGTATGGATCTGCGCTTCGTCGGTCACGTCGACCTTTCCGGCCAGCAGGCTATCGCCGTATTCCATGAGCTTCTCTTTCGCTTCATCGATGTATGCTTGGTTTACATCGCAGATGGCGACCTTCGCGCCATGTTCGAGATATCCCTTCGCATAGGCAAAACCGATCCCATGCGCGCCGCCCGTGACAATCGCGACTTTGCCTTCCATCTCATACAAGTTCTTCATACTGTTTCCTCTCTTTCTCGTTTGAAGCTTCCCGCTAAAGTCAGAGGTGCAGCCCCTGTCCGCGCAGCATTTCAATACTGCGCAGTATCCCACCGATTCCATCTTTGCTGATCATCTCGAGCACCAGGTAGCCGTCATAACCGGTTTCTTTGGCGGCACGCAGATAGGATGTATAGTCCACCTCTCCAGAGCCGAGCACATCGTGCACCCATTTTCCGCACCGGGTGTCCGACAGGTGTAGGAGGCAAAGCTCCTCCCGCAGCGTCAGAACCGCACTGGCGGGGTCCTCCCACGCAATCACGTTTGCCGTGTCGCAGACGGCCTTCACCCGGTCGCTTCCCACCTCACGTACCAGCTGTCGGAGCTGCGCGGCTGTATCGATGAAATTGGATGGCAGGGTCTCAAGCCCAACCGTAAGGCCGGTGTCCTGAAGATAGTCGGCCAGGCGGAGAAGTGAATCCTTCGCGTAAGAGGCGATCAGGTCATAGTCCGGCGGCAGCAGCGGATGGCGCTTTCCAGGTGGGATGACCAGGATCTTTGCGCCCAGCTCCTGCGCGGCAAGCGCCGCACGCCGGTAAAGCCCCAAGGTCATCTCCCGCATTTCTGGAAAAGGGCTGGCAATGTTGATATCCATACTCGGGATATTGAGCGAAACCGCCTCCATCCCGTATTCCTCCAGAGTTCTCCGCAGCTTTCGGTACACTCCGGGCCGGTAGTCCGCCAGGTAAAAATGTGGCGGAGAAACCAGAAACTCCACGCCGCTTATCCCGTTGTCCCCAAGAATACGCACCGTATCTTCCAACGTTTTATTCCAAAGCCAGGAGTAGGTGTTGACCGCAAGTTTCATATGGAATCTCCCGCCTTTCCTGTGGGGCCGGAAAAAGGTATCCCGGCCCCAGGCTTTATATTCAGCCGTTTTTCCCGTAGACTTCGGAAAGCGCCTCTTGCAGTGTCTGATAAAACACCATGCCTTCCTCATCAAGCATAACCGACGGGATGTCCTTGGTCGCCTCAACAAAGCTCTCGCGATCCGCCTCCGACAGTTCCATGCCCAGCTCTACCAGTTTATCCACAATATCAATGTTCGCCTGCGCCTGCAATTCAGAAGCATAAGAAGCCGCCTCGTCCATACATTCGACCACCATCTTCTGCAAATCTTCCGGCAGGCTCTGATAAAACTTTTCTCCGATAAGCGGAATTTGGATCTGGGTGATGTGACCGGTGACAGTCAGATATTTTTGCACCTCATAGAAGTTTTTCACATAGTCGGTGTAGGCGGGATTGTCCTGTCCGTCCACAACACCCTGGCTCAGCGCCATATAAAGCTCGCTGAAAGCAAGCGGTGTGGGTGTCGCACCGAGTGCTGAAAATACTTGTACATAGATATCCTGATCCGGCACGCGGATGTTGAGCCCTTTGAGATCCTCGGCTTTCACAATTGGCTTTTTACTGTTGGTGACGCAGCGGTCGCCATACCAGAACGGCGCCAGCATCCGCAGGCTGGATTTTTCGATGAGCCCGGCATTCAGGTCGTCCCAAACCGCGTCAATCGCCCCCATCAGGTTGTGATATTTCTCCATTTCATCCTTTCCATCGAGATAAAACGGCATCATAAAGATGTTGAGCGGAGAATAGAAGCGCGCTGCCGCGCCCGCCGACGGAATGGTGATCTGCACCGCGTTCATCTTGACGCTCTCCACCAGATCATTTTCGTTTCCAAGCTGGCTGGCCGGATAAACCTCCACCTGAATGCGCCCGCCGCTGCGCTCCTCCAGTAGTTCCTCAAATTTTAGCGCACAGGCGTTTTCATTTGAATCAACCGGCTCGACATGGCCAAGCTTGATAAGGAATTCCCCCTCGGCCACCGGTACAGCCGGGGAGGCGTCTCCACCGGCCGATGCACCGGCTGTCGGCACGGCACTGCTCTGCGAGGCATTGGAGCCCTGGCATGCGGTGAAGAGGGAAATCAGAATAGCTGCTGCGATCATCAGGGATGTCAGTTTTTTCATTTTTTGCTCCTTTCGTTCATACCGGTATATGCTTACGATTCTGGACGGGGCTTTCCTAGTGCTTTGTCCTGGAAGGGTTGCGCTGTCAGTTCTTTGACGGACAGACCACTGCTTTGATACATTCGCCCGACTGGATCAGGTCGATTGCGTCCGCAAATTTTTCGAGCGGCAGTTGGTGCGTGATCAGTTTTTCGGCTTTGTCCGCATTGGTTTCAAGCAATTTCATGGTTTTGTCCCAGGTGGAATGATAGAAGGCACGCGAACCCACTACGGTCTTTTCCTTGAATACAAGCTGTCCACCCACGTCAAGCGCGATGTCCTTGCCCGGTATGCCGACCTCGCACACCTTGCCAGCGGGATGGATAACTTCCAGCGCACTCACGAGCGCGGGCGAGGCGCCGGAGCATTCAAAGGCCACATCCGCGCCGCTTGTGCCTCCAAGTGCGCGCACGACATCCAAAATGTCGGCGCTCTCCGGACGGCGGGTCACAACCGGGACCGCGCCCAGCTCCTTTGCAATTGCGAGACGCTTCTCATCCTTTTCCACACCCACAGCAATTACCTTCGCGCCCGCCTCGAGCAGTACGATGCAAACACCGAGCCCGATGGTACCAACACCGTAAACAACCACAATCTGGCCCCTTTCCACCGGAACCCGTTCGGCGGCGTGCACCGCTACCGAAAGCGGCTCAGCAATCGAACCCGCGTAATGGGGGACACAATCCGGCAGCTTGAAGCAATTTTTCTGGCGCACGACCATATACTCGGTCATACCGCCGTTGATGTGACAGCCCAGGATATCCCGATCGCTGCATATGCAGGTACGCCCCGCTTTACACTGGTCGCATTTTCCACAGAAAATATGCTCGTTGACTGTGATATGGTCGCCAGGTTTGAATTTGGTCACGTTCGTACCAACTTCCTCCACGATCCCGGACATCTCATGCCCGATAACCAATGGAAACTGTGGATGGTATTCGCGTGCGATGGTGTCGGTCCATTTGTAGATGGAAACGTCGGTGCCACACATGCCGACCGAGGTCACCCGAAAAAGAACGTCGTCCACATCCCGCAAGCGGGGCTTTTCAATCTCGATGACCTCGAAGTTTCCCAACCCTTCTTTGACCTTTGCGCCAGCCTTTATTTTTCCCAACAGGTTCATCCCCTTTTCGTCGTTTCTGATGGATCGGCCTATCTGGAAAGATGGATTCCCCGCTCCTCCAGATATTTCACACTTTGTTCAATCCCTGCAATGCCACAGTCGTTGATGATCTCCAGCACCAGATAACCGTCGTATCCGGCTGCTTCTGCCGCTTTGATAAAGGACACGCAGTCCACCGCGCCGGTGCCGAGAATGTTGTGCTCCCACTTGACGGTTGTGGTATCCGAAAGGTGCAGAAGGCACAAATCGTCCTTGACCGTTTCGAGTGCTTGGGCGGGATCCTCCTGCGAAAAAACGTTCGCAGCGTCGAAAACGATCTTTACTCGTGGATCGGCAAGCTCCTCCTTAAGGCGTTTGAGCTGCGCGACCTTGTCGACAAACAGCGCCGGACAGGTTTCGATGCCGATGGTAAGGCCGGTGTATTTCGTGTAATCGAGCACCTTGCCAAGCGTATCCTTACAGTAGTCGAAGATAAGTTCAAAATCAGGCGGCAAAAGCGGGTGCCGTTTGCCCGCGAGCACGAGCAGGATCTCCGCGTCCAATTCGAGACAGATTGCCGTCAGTTTTTTATAGAGTTCCAGGGTCATACGGCGCATTTCTGGGAACGGGCTGGCCACGTTCATGTCGAGGCTTGGGATGTTGAGCGACAGCACCTTCATCCCGTAATCGTCCATGATCTTTTTAAGCTCCCGGAACTGTCCCGGGCGATAGTTGTCGAGATCCCACTGCGGGGGTGACACAAGGAATTCAATCCCTTTGAATCCCGCTTTGCCAAGAATCTTTACCGAGTCCTCCAGCGATTCGTTCCACAGGAAGGAATAGGTGTTGACGCCCAGTTTTATCATTGAAACATCCCTTCTTTCTATAAAATCGGCCGTTTCAGAGCAGCTTTACATCTTTGAGGATATCCCCAAAAATTTCCTCCTCGGTGTACGGACAGCCGCCGATGGGACCGGTCGGAACCGAAACCCAGGTAGTGTTCATAAAATGCTTTTGGGTGATGTTCTCGGAAACGATATTTCCCCCCCAAGTTCCGCAGCCGAGTGAGAAGGTGCGCGCCAGACCATTGAACCAATTTCCACTGTTGCCCGCACGGTGGGGCTGGCGGACCAGAACTTTTGTGGTGCGGGTATTTAGGGCAAGCGCTTTGATATGCTCCTCGTCGACCGAATGGATGCCACAGGAGTGCCCTGCGCCGGAATAGCTGTGGATGTCGTTGACCGTGTCGATGGCCTCCTGGAATTCTTTGTACTTGTAGACGGTCAGCACCAGTGAAAGCTTTTCCCCTGAGAAGGGGAACTGCTTGCCGTAGCCGGTCTCCTCGACGACCAGGAACCCCGTGCCCACCGGGATAGGGATGCCCGCAAGCTCTGCGATATGTGAAACCGGCCGCGCGACGATCTTGCGGTTGAGCTTGCCGTCAATCCACATGGTCTTTTGCAGCTTCTCCTTCTCTTCGGCGTTCACCAGGTGGCCGCCCTGCTTTTCCAGCTCCTGGAGGAAGGCGTCATAGACAGTTTCCTGGATGACGAGCGAGTTCTCCGCCGAACAGCCGGTGGCGTTGTCGGTCGTCTTGCTCAGACGGATCATATCGGCTGTCTTGGCAAGATCAGCCGTCTCATCCACAACGACCACCGCGTTGCCCACCCCCACGCCGTAAGCCGGTTTGCCGGAGGAATATGCCGCGACCACCATGTCATGGCTTCCCGTCGCGAAGGTGATGTCACAAACTGCCATCAGTTCCTTGGCCAACAGTTTTGACGGCTCCTCGATACAGAGAAAGAGGTCCTCGGGCGCTCCGTTCAGACGGAGCACCTCTCGCATCTTTTCCACCACAGCGAAAGTCGTGCGTTTTGCTCCTGGGTGCGGCGCGAAAATTACGGAATTGCGTCCACGCAGCCCGAGTACACCTTTAAAGATCGGAGTTGCGTCCGCAGTGGTGCTGGGAATCAAGGCCGCGATGGTGCCAACCGGTTTTGCGATCTTCACAATACCCTTTTCCGGAATTCGTTCCACCTCGCCCACCGTCTTCACCGACTTGATCTCCTCCCAGATCTGGGGGAGTTTTCCGGTGAAGCGTTTGACCTTCGCCTCATAGGTGCCCATTCCGGTCTCCTCAAACGACAGCTTTGCAAGCTCCGCGGCGATTGCCGGGCGGGAAAGGCTATACATGATCGCCGCGGCAAGCTCGTCGACTCGCCGTTGGGAATAATCCCATGCAACGGCCTGCGCTTTGCGGCTTTTTGTAACTAACTCCTGCACATATGCTTTCTCATCCATATATTCTAAATCTCCCTTTCCAATTTCTTACTGGGCGGCACAGTTGTCCGCGCACGCGGGGGTTCCATACGCTGCCTGCAGCGCTTTTGCTCTGGCTGCGCATTCTTCCAGTTTTTTAAGATCGATTCCGGTTTCGTAGCCCATGGCATGGAACATCCGGACAAGCGTCTCTGTAGCGATATTTCCTTTCGCTTTTTTAATATAAGGGCATCCACCCAAGCCACCCACCGCCGCTTCAAAGATCCGCACACCCGATTGCAGCGCGGCGAGCGCATTGGCATATTCGATCCCGCCCGCCTGGTGCAGATGTACGCCGAGCGGCAGATCCACCGCACACGCGGTCGCGTCGCACAGAAATGCGATTCCATCCGGGTCAGCTTCGCCGGAGGTATCACAGAGGGTGAGAGCCGAAAAGCCCGCATCCGCCAGCGTTTTTGCCATACTACAGACCTGCTCGCGGCTGACTCCATGCGGATCGGGGGAATAGCCAAACGCCGCTGCAATGCTAGCTGTGCAGGTCACGCCATGCGCGTAAGCGAGGCGTGCGATCTCCTTCGCGCCTGCGAGTACCTCTTCGATCGTTTGGTTAAGGTTCTCGCGGCTGTGCTTGTCGCTCGCACTGGTGGTGACGAAAAGCTGCCTGGCCCCCGCTTCGACCGCAAGCTGTGCACCACGCAGGTTGGGGACTAGATAGGTGAGCTCTGTTTCCCGCCGCCCAGCAAACGCCTTGCAGATTTCGGCACTGTCCGCCATCTGCAAAACCCATTTTGGACTCACAAAGGAGGCGGCTTCGATCTCTTCACAGCCCGCGCGGATCAACTTTTCAATCAGGGTGATTTTCTCCGCAAGCGGAATGCGGCGCGGAAGAATCTGGAATCCGTCGCGCGGTGCAACCTCGGTAATCTGGATATGACCTTTCATCGATAACTTCCGCCTTTGCTTTTTAAGTTTTTCGTTATCCAATATCCGATATCCAATCTTTAATTTTACTATAACATTTCAACCAAAATTAATCAATATTGAAAGTTGGATAATATTCAGTTTGCCTGATTGTGACTTATTGCCAATCAAATTTTGCACAATAGCGCAGCATTTCCACGATTTTTTGTGCAATACAGGAACTTTTCCCGAAAATTGAAATTTGTGCTTGCATCACAATTGGGATTCCCGTATAATATCGATATCCGATATCCAATATACACTATCCGATCTTGATTCCCAATCTTTCAGCAACAACATAAAAGGAGTGTATACTGTTGAAGAAAAAAGGCGCCGATATCATCGTCGATTATCTGGTAGAGGCGGGTGTCCCCTATGCCGTGGGTCTTTGCGGTCACGGCATCATCGGGCTAATGGATTCGCTCTGCGAACGGCAGGACTCCATCAAGACCCTCACCGTCCGCCACGAGCAATCTGCCGGCCACATCGCAGATGTCTACTACCGTGTCAAGCACCGTCCGCTCGCAACCTTCTCATCCTGCGGCCCGGGTTCCACCAACATGGTCACGCCGCTGGCAACCGCTTTTATGGATTCCTCCGCCTTTTTGGCGATCACCGGCAATGCCCCCACCCAGCAGTTCAACAAATGCCCTTTCCAGGAAACCGGGCGTTACTTCCAGGGGGATTACCCGTCAGTCATCCGGCCGTATGTCAAAAGAAGTTTTCAGCCGACACGCGTAGATATGCTTCCCATCGCTGTCCGGCAGGCGTATAATGAGTGTGTCGAGGGACGTCCGGGGCCGGTCAACCTGGATGTGCCCTTCAACGTTTTCCAGGAGGAGGACGAGGTCGAATGCCAGCATTACCGCGACTGGCTGCCCAGCCTCATGCAGCGTTGCCAAGCCGACCCCGCCGCCGTCGAAAAGGTGCTCGGGATGCTGGTCAAGGCCGAACGGCCGCTCATCGTCGCCGGCAACGGTGCAGTCCTCTCTGAAGCGGGCGCAGAGATTCTCGCTTTTGCAAAATTCATGGGCATTCCAGTGCATACCAGTCCGATGGGCAAAGGGATCATTGACGAACGCGATCCCATTTGTCTCGGCGCGACCGGGCGCAACGGCACCTATGCCTCCAACCAGGCTGGCATCCATGCCGACCTGCTGATCGCGCTTGGCACCAGCTTCGATGACCGCTCCACCAGCGGCTGGATCGATGGCATCACCTACGATATGCGGGTGAACAAGCTCATCCAGGTCGATATTGACCCGCGGGAAATCGGCCGCACCTATCCGGTTGAACTCGGCATCGTAGCCGACATCAAGCTCTTCATGGCCCAGCTTCTCAAAGCCGCTGAGGTAAAATTTTCACGTGAGAAGCCCGATTACACCGCCTGGATCGGTCGTATCCGGGATTGGCAGGGGATCTGGGACCTTTCGGTTCGTCCGCTGCTCGAAAGCGACGCATATCCCATCGCGCCGGGCCGCCTTATCAACGAGATCCGAAAGGCACTTCCGGAAAACGGCATTTTCCTGAGCGATGTGGGGGTG
The DNA here is from genome assembly GCF_003465835.1 of Anaerotruncus sp. AF02-27. Taxonomy (NCBI): domain Bacteria; kingdom Bacillati; phylum Bacillota; class Clostridia; order Eubacteriales; family Oscillospiraceae; genus Anaerotruncus; species Anaerotruncus sp. AF02-27. The sequence goes on from NZ_QSBX01000007.1 coordinate 71,148, forward strand.
CACCACAACTGGGCGGTTCAGTTCTGGAAAGCTTACGAAAGTCAGACGATCATGCAGTCCTGGGGCTTCGCCTGCATGGGCTTCGCAACCGCGGGCGTTGTGGGTGCCAAGCTTGCCGCACCGGACCGGCCGGCAGTGGCTTTCGTGGGCGACGGCAGCTTCCTGATGACCCCCCAGATTGTCGCAACCGCAGTCGAGTACCACATCCCGGCAATTTGGGTCATCATCAACAACCACGCGTTCGGCTCGATCCGCGACCTGCAGAACGGTTACTTCAAGCGTGAATTGTGCACCAGTTTCCGTGACAGTGTGTCCGGGGAGCTCTGGAACCCCGATTATGCCGCGTTGGCACGGGCGTTCGGTGCGGACGGCGTACGCGTGGAGCGTCCACAGGACCTTGCCCCCGCACTCGAAGCTGCGATAAAAAGCAACCGTCCATGCGTACTCGACGTGATTGTCGACCGGGACATCGGCCCCATTGGGACAGGTTCCTGGCAGTTTGTACCCTATGCGCCGCCAATGCCCAATTTTGTACCTGTAAAATGATTCCGCCCCACGCCAGGGCGGTGGTCATAGATTCCCCTCGCCGCCATGCCGGTTCAACGGGAAGCGATCTAAAAATAGGGAGTGACAAACAGTGGCGATTGAAACCATCAAAAAGGTCCCTTTACACGAGGTGGTCTACGAAAAACTGAAAACAAGCATTCTGGAAGGGGATTTCCGCCCCGGTGAAAGGTTGAATCAAAGTTTGCTTGCAGACAAGCTGGGGGTCAGCCGGATGCCGGTGCGTGACGCGCTGCGTATCCTGGAAAATGACGCCCTGATCGAAAACCAGATGGACAAGGGCTATGTGGTTGCCAACTTTTCAAGGCAAAAGATGGATGATATCCTCTTTGTGCGCAGTATTCTGGAACCGAAGGCGGTGCTCTATTCGCGCGGCCATCTGAGCGATGAGGATATCTCTCAGATGGGGGACATCCTCGCGCAAGCTTGGACGGAGTTAAAAGCAGGGAACTGGAAGTCCCTGCACAGGCTCAACACCGATTTCCATTTTCTCATTTATAACGCGGCGGGATCTCCGCTCCTACTTGAGCTGATTGAAAAGCTGTGGCACAGTTTCCCAAAATATCTCCTGCACGAGCAGTATGACGCCAATCTCCACTCACTGCACGGACATGAAAATATCCTGCGATTTATCAAATCCGGAAACTTTGAGGCCGCTGCGACCGAAATGGAGCATCACATCAGCCAGCATTAATCCGCCGCAGACGTAAAAAAAAGGCCCCGGCAAATCCTTTGATTTGCTGGGGCCTTCTTGCACATATTGTGCTCGGTTTAAAGGGTGACGCCGTCCTTAAAGATCGCAAGGTCGCGCACGCCGTGATTTTCGCCGGTGGTGTGCTCGCCGGATGCGACCGACAGGATATAATCATAGAAGGTGCGGGAGAGCTCTTCCATCGGCGTGCCGTCTACGAAGGCGCCCGCGTTGAAATCGATCCAGCCGCGTTTGCGCTCATAGAGCGGGGTGTTGCTGGAAATCTTTACAGTCGGTACCGGGCAGCCGAACGGTGTGCCGCGGCCGGTTGTGAACAGTACGATCTGCGCGCCCGAAACCGCCAGCGCGGTCGACGCAACCAGGTCGTTGCCCGGCGCCTGCAGAAGGTTGAGGCCATGCGCCTTGACCGGGTCGCCGTAAGCGAGCACGTCCATGACAGTGGCACTGCCACCCTTCTGGGTGCAGCCGAGGGATTTGTCCTCAAGCGTTGAAATGCCGCCCGCTTTGTTGCCCGGGGATGGGTTCTCATAGATCTCCTGCCCATAGCGGATGAAATAATCTTTGAAGTTATTGATGAGCGCGACTGTCTTTTCAAAAGTCGCCTCGTCCTTGCAGCGGTTCATCAGGATGGTTTCCGCACCGAACATCTCCGGCACCTCGGTCAAGATACTGGTACCGCCCTGCGCGACCAGGATATCCGAAAACGCGCCGACCAGCGGGTTCGCGGAGATGCCGGACAGTCCGTCCGAACCGCCGCATTTGAGGCCGATGACCAGTTTGTCGGCCGGGCAGGCCTCCCGCTGGAAGCCGCCCGCATATTCAGCCAGCTCACGCAGCAGTCCGACTGCCGCCGCCACTTCGTCATCCGCGTCCTGGCAGTTGAGGAACTTGACCCGGCGCGGGTCGGTCTCTCCCAGCACCTTCTGGAATTCACCGATGTTGTTGTTTTCACAGCCGAGCCCCAGCACCAGCACGCCGCCCGCGTTCGGATGGTTTACAAGCCCTGCCAGGGCTTTCTGGGTCATCTTATGGTCCTCCGAAAGCTGGGAGCAGCCATATGGATGCGCAAAGGCATAAAGCCCGTCAATGGAACCTTTTACCAGCTCCTGCGCCTCGCGCGCGATGATTTGCGCGATCCCGTTGACGCATCCGACCGTCGGGATAATCCAGAGTTCGTTGCGAACGCCAACCTTGCCGTCCGGACGGACATAGCCCTGGAAAGTCTGAGGCTTTTCCGGGGAAATATTCCGCAGGGCGGGGGAATAGGTGTATTCCAGCTTGTCGTTCAGATTGGTCCGCAGGTTCTGGACATGCACCCATTCGCCAGCTGCGATGTCCGCCTGCGCGGACCCGATGGCGTGGCCATATTTGATGACGTTTTCGCCTTTTTTGATCGGGGCCAGCGCCATCTTATGCCCGGCTTTGATCTCCTCAAGCGCCGTGACCTGCACGCCGCCCGCGTCGACCGTCTCGCCTTTGGCAATCGGGCGGATCGCGACGCCAACATTGTCATCGGGATGGATTTTAATGAAATTTACCATGGAGATCCTCCTGTATCTTTACTCTGACGGCAGGACGGCTCCGCGTTTATCTGCGAAGCCGTCCGCGAAAAGGTCTTTATTTTACCAGTTCATGCACAACGGCTTTCATGCCGTCTTTGTGAATGGCATCAAGGTATGCAGCGACAGTATCGACAAACCCCTCGTATTTGGTGAGGTCCTCGCCCCAGAAACGGGTTTCCGAAGCTGCCGCCTGTACAAATTCTTTGGACGAAAGCGCTTTCGAATTCTTCGCGAAGAACGCAAGCACCGCAGCGTCGTCCTTGATGTCGTAGCTCTCGCCGCCGCGGCTGCCTTTGAGGACGCCGTCGACAAGCGTATCGGAGGTATAGAAGGCGAGCAGCGCCGCGAACGAGAAGGTCAGGAATTTCGGCAGCTTGCCGTTTTTGGCGACATTGTCGCGGAAGGAGGGCAGCACGCGGGCTTTCCATTTGGAAACCGAGTTGAGCGAAATGTCGAGCAGGCGGTGACGGATGAATGGGTTCTCGAAACGCTCGAATACCGAGTTGGCAAACGCGACAACCTCGTCGTGCGGCAGACGGACGGTCGGGACAATCTCCTCAAAAACCGCAGTCTCCATATATTTGCGGACATCCGGGTCCTTCATGATCTCGCCCACAATCTCAAAGCCCGCCAGGTAGCCGGCCAGGACAGTGGAGGTGTGCGCGCCGTTGAGGATGCGGACCTTGCGCTCGCGGTACGGGGTCTGGTCGTCGGTAAAGACAACCGGCAGGCCGGCCTTATCGATCGGGAAGATGCCGGAGATGTCGCGTTTCTTGCTCTCGATGACCCAGAGCCCGAAGGGCTCGGCGGTGTCGACCAGCTGGTCGTTGTAGCCCAGCTGCGCGGTGATCTCCTCGATGCTGTCACGCGGATAGCCGGTGACAATGCGGTCGACCAGGGTGCAGCAGAAGGTGCAGTTTTCATTGACCCAGGCCTTGAAGTCCTCGCCGAGCTTCCACAGGTCGATAAACTTGTTGACACAGTCGCTCAGTTTATCTCCGTTGTGCTCGATGAGCTCGCAGGGGATGATGATAACGCCCTTGTCAGCGGCGCCGTTAAATTTCTTGAAGCGCTCATAGAGAACCTTGGTCAGTTTGCCGGGATAGGTAGTGGGCGGTGTGCTTTCAAATTTATCGGTCTCGTCAAAAACGATGCCAGCTTCAGTGGTGTTGGAAACAATGATCTTCAGGGTGTCGAGGCACCCGATTTCCATATAGCGGTCGTACTGGGTGTAGGCGTCGACCGCCTCCTCGACGCTGGTGACGATGCGTGCGTCGTTGACGGTTTTGCCGTCCTGACGGCCGCGCAGAACCACGGTGTAGAGGTTGTCCTGGGCGTCAAAACGCTCAAGGGAACCAAAGGTGATGGGCTTGACGATTGCAATGCCCATATCGGTCACACCTTTTTCATTTGCAATATCGATCATATAATCCACGAAAGCACGCAGGAAATTGCCTTCGCCGTACTGCATGACGGCGATGGGGCGGGAAACTTTTTTGGCCATGTCTTTGTTCAGGTTTTTCATATTCAGATCGTCTCCTCCATCTTTTTCGCTTCGACGTAAGCGTTTACGTTTTCATCATAAATGCAGCTCTGAAAAAAGTCAATAGTCATCCATAAATTTTAATCTCCTTTTTTCAAAACTTGTGGTTTCTTTCTAAATTTTCGTCCTCATTTGTTGCTTTTGACGAATTTCTCTCTCAAAATGTGAAAGCACTTGTAAAGCGCTTACGTTTCGCTTATAATGCAATTGCAGGGGTGATTTTGCAATGACTATTTATGATATTTCGCGAAAATCCGGCGTATCCATCGCCACCGTTTCCCGCGTCATCAACGGAAAAAAGGGCGTGAGCGAAGCCACCCGCCAGCGGGTGCTCAGCGTCATGGCGGAAAAAGGCTATACGCCGAACGCCTTTGCACGCGGGCTTGGGCTGAACTCAATCAAAACGGTTGGCGTCATGTGCATGGACGTCTCGGATATCTATCTCGCCTCCGCCGTTTCCGCACTGGAGCGGGAATTGCGCGCACGCGGCTATGACGCGCTGCTCTGCTGCACCGGCAGCGAACAGGAGGACCGCAAAAGCTATCTTGGCGTGCTGCTTTCCAAGCGGGTTGACGCGGTGATCCTGGTCGGCTCCCATTTTGTCAGCGGCGACGTCTCCTATATCATTTCCGCCGCGCAGGAGGTCCCGGTGATCCTTATCAACGGATACCTCAAGGCGGACAATGTCTACTGTGTCCTCTGCGACGATTTCGGCTCGGTCTCCGATGCCGTCAAATGCCTGCTCAGCGCGGGCCGCCGCCGGGTGGTTTATCTCTATGACACCGATACCTACAGCGGCAAACAGAAGCTCGAAGGATACCGCTGGGCGCTCACCCAGGCCGGGATGCCGGTGGATGAACGGCTCATCGTCTACTGCGAACACGGGATCGCGGGCGGCATCGAAGCGGTGGGCAAGCTTTTTGACAGCGGCGTCCTGTTCGACGCGGTGGTCGCTTCCGAGGACGAGCTTGCCGTCGCCGCGATCAAGGCTTCTCTTTCCCACGGCCTGCAGGTCCCGCGTGATGTGTCGATCATTGGGTATAATAACTCCATCCTGTCCCGCTGCTGTGAGCCGGAACTCACCACGGTCGACAGCCGGGTGGAGGCGCTCTGCATGACCGCCATTTCCACTCTGTTCGGCGTTTTCGGCGGCAAGGATTTCCCTTCCAAAACCCTGCTCTCCGGGGAGCTTATCCAGCGGCGCACCACACGGTTCTAACCTTTGCGTTTTATTCACCCCAATTTTAAAATACAGTAAAGGATGATTGAGATGGCTAAAAAATTCATGGACGCGGATTTCCTGCTTCAAAACGAAACCGCCAAGTACCTCTATCACAACCACGCGGCAAAGATGCCGATCATCGACTATCATTGCCACATCAACCCGGCTGAAATCGCCGAGGACCGCCGTTTCGAAAACATCGCGCAGCCCTGGCTGCTGGGCGACCATTACAAATGGCGCCAGATGCGCACCAACGGCACCCCGGAGGAGAATGTGACCGGCTCCGGCAGCGACCGCGACAAGTTCGAAGCCTGGGCCGAGACGCTCGACAAGGCGATTGGAAACCCGCTCTACCACTGGACCCATCTCGAGCTGCAGCGCTACTTCGATTACGATGGCGTGCTCGGCAAAGCGACTGCCCAGCAGGTCTGGGATACCTGCAACAAAAAACTGGCTGATCCCAGCATGAGCGTGCGGGGCCTCATCCGCAAATCGAACGTCAAGCTCATCTGCACCACCGACGATCCGATTGACGACCTGCGCTGGCACAAAAAGCTCGCGGAAGATCCCGATTGGGAGGTAAAAGTCCTGCCCGCATGGCGCCCCGACAAGGCCATGAATATCGAGCAGGCCCCGTATACTGGTTACATCAAGACCCTTTCCGAAGTCTCCGGCGTCGCGGTCTCCGATTTTGATTCGGTCTGTGCCGCGCTTGAAAGCCGTCTCGACTTCTTCGCTTCGATGGGCTGCTGCGCCTCCGACCACGCGCTGGATTTCGCTTTCTACGCACCCGCTTCCAAAGAGGAGCTCAACCGCATCGTGAAGGACGCGCTCGCCGGCAAAACCCTTTCGGCGGAGGATGTGCTCAAATATAAGACCGGCATCCTTGTTTTCCTTGCGCGCCAGTATGCGCGCCGCGGCTGGGTCATGCAGCTGCATTACGGCGCGGTACGCAACACCAACTCCCGCATGTTCGAAAAACTCGGTGCGGACACCGGATTTGACTGCATGGGCAACACCCTCGATGCGTTTGCGCTGACCCGTTTCTTCGACGCGCTCGACGCCACCGACGAACTTCCCAAGACCGTCCTCTACTCCCTCAACGGCGCGGATAATGCGATGCTTGGCACCGTGCTCGGCTGTTTCCAAGGCGCCGGTTATCACAATAAGATCCAGCACGGTTCTGCCTGGTGGTTCAACGACACCAAAGCCGGCATGGAGCAGCAGCTCGTGAGCCTTGCAAATCTCTCGCTACTTGGCAACTTCATCGGCATGCTTACCGACAGCCGCAGCTTCCTTTCCTACACCCGCCACGAGTATTTCCGCCGCATCCTTTGCAACCTGATTGGCAGCTGGGTCGAAGACGGCGAATATCCTGACAACCGCGAGCTGCTCGGCAAGATGGTGGAGGATATCTGCTATAACAATACCAAAAATTTCTTTGGGTTTGACATCTGATCCGGTATCGGGCAAATCCCCCGCGCGGGATCACCTCTGATCCCGCCAAACCCTGGGGCCGGGAAATCCCGGCCCCATTTTTACGATCATGACAGCAAGGAGGCTATCCCATGGCGGGCATCCTCACCAAAGCATGCGGTTTTTTGTTTCTGATCGCGCTGGCCTACTTCCTCAAGCGGGTTGGTCTGTTTCGCAAGGAGGACGGCATCGTCCTTTCCAAGGTGCTGGTCAACGTGACCGTGCCGGCCGCCGTCCTGGTGAACTTCCAGGGCGTTTCAATCGATCATGACCTCTTTTTGGTATTGCTTGTGAGCTTTGCCATCAATTTCTCGATGCTCGGCGCCGGCTGGCTGCTGGGCAGGAGGCGGCCTGGCCCGGAGGCGGCCTACAGTGTCCTGAACACCTGCACCTACAATCTTGGCACCTTTGCGCTGCCGTTTTTGCAGGCCTTCTTTTCCGGCGCCGCCATCGTGGTCGTCTGCGTCTTTGACATCGCCTGTTCGATCATGTGTTATGGGGTCAGCTATTCGGTTGCCTGTGCGGTGCTTGGCCGCGGCGGCGCCAAATTTTCCATGCGTGCGCTGCTGCGTTCACTTTTTTCGATGCCGCCGTTCGTTTTATACGTCGTGCTCCTGGCGCTTTCCCCGCTGCATGTGGGGCTGCCCGAGCCAATCATCTCGGTGGCTTCCATGATCAGTTCCGCAAGCGCGCCGCTGGCCATGCTGATGCTCGGTATGCTGTTTGAAGTTGGCCGCGGCACCGGCGCCGCGCGCGTCATCGTCCGGGTGCTCGCTGGCCGTTACCTGCTTTCGGCCGTTTTTGCCTGTGCCGTTTATTTTCTGCTGCCGCTGCCGCAGCTCTACCGCCAGATCATCGCGCTCCTGGTCTTTTCCCCGATCTCCTGCCTCGCGCCGGTCTTTACCGACCGCTGCGGCATCGATCCGGCCCCTTCGGCTGTTATGAATTCGATCAGCATCCCGATCAGCATCCTGTGTATGACCGCGGTTTTGATGCTCACCTCTGTATAACCTGAAACAAAAAACGAACGGATACGGCAATGCCGTATCCGTTCGTTTTTTCTGTTTTCTGATTTTGTCAGCTCACTCCTGGAAGCTCGACGCGCCAACCACGTCATCCACCGGCAGCGAGAAGGAAATCCCGTGCGCCTCTGTGGAAAGGCCGGCCTTTTCACAGACCGCCTGCATGATCGCCCGCTTGCATTCCTTCTTCGCAAGGATCATAACCACTTCCTTTTCGGGCGTGATTGGGATGCCGAAAAATTTCTCCGCCTCGTGGATACCGGTGCCGCGCGCATGCAGGATGGTGCCGCCGGTCGCGCCATGCTCTTTGGCCGCCTCCATCACAAGGTCTGCCAATCCACGGGAAACGACGGTCAGGATCAGTTCGCATTTCTTCTCGTTCATGATTTCCTCCTCTTCACAGGCCTCCGTATCCCGGCCCGCCAGAAAATGCATCGTTTTCGGTCCGCCCACGCTGCTGGCCGGGATGGTGAAGGCGATTCCATTCCCATTCCGTGCAAGTTCCAGCCCGGCGGAGAGCTCAGACAGCAGCAGCGGCGCTTTGGCCGATGCCAGCGCGCTGAGCATCACATCCTTTTCAGTTTCCCCCAGACCCAGGTAATCGAGCAGGACGCTGTCCGCAGTGCCCCGTCCAAGCATGCACAGGTTAAAAAGCCCGCCGTAACGGCCCGCGATCTCGGCCGCTTTTTCCCCGCGGCCGCGGTTGACGATGGTTATGATCAGGGATATCTTTACAGGTTCATTCGACATATCTCGCAAACCCTCCTTAAAGCTCGATGATATCGACGGTTTCCGCGTCCCCGGTTTCTTCAGCCGGTGCCTGCAGCGTTCCGCCACGGGTTTTCAGCCGGTAGATGAGTCCGAGAATCTGGATGGTCACAAGCGGCGTCATCGCAACCATCGCTACAATGCCGAACGCGTCGGTCAGGATATTGCCGCCCACAGCGCCGCACGCGCCCATTGCAAACGGAAGCAGGAACGTCGCGGTCATCGGCCCGGAAGCCACACCGCCCGAGTCGAACGCCACGGCGGTGAACACGCCGGGCACAAAAAAGGTGAGTGCCAACGCCAGCAGATATCCGGGCAGCAGGAACCAGAAGATATGGATTCCCGTCAGTACCCGCGTCATCGCAAACCCAAGTGACAGCGACATGCCAATCGAGAGCCCCGCCATCATTGTGCGGCGGGAGATCGCCCCGCCCGAAAGCTCTTCCACCTGCTTATTGAGCACATGGACGGCCGGTTCGGCGGCGACCACAAAGAATCCGATCACCATGCCGATCGGGATGATCACCCAATTGTACGGCAGGTTCGCAATGGTTGCACCCAGAAGGTTGCCGGCGGGCATGAAGCCTACATTGACCCCTGTGAGGAAAAGTACCAGCCCCAGAAAGGTATAGACCATGCCGACCGCGATCTTGATGAGCTGGCTGCGAGGCAATTTCAGGCTGCACATCTGGAACACGATAAAAAACAGGATGATCGGTGCAAGCGCGAGTCCAACCTCCCGCAGGTAATGCGGGAACCCGTACAGGAACAGCCCGGCCAGCTCTGCCGCGTTCGCGGGATTTGAGACAACCGCCGCGGCATCCCCGCCCGGCGCGGCCTGATAGGTTGAGCCCAACAGCATGACCGCGATGATCGGTCCAACCGAACAGATCCCAACCAGTCCAAAGCTGTCCTCATAGGCGGTCTTGCCCCCGCGCACCGCCGCCACGCCGATGCCGAGCGCCAGGATGAACGGAACCGTGATCGGGCCGGTGGTCACGCCGCCCGAATCGAACGCCACCGCCAGAAAGCCCGGCGGCGTGGAGGTTGCAAAAAGGAATACAATGGCATAAAAGACGAGCAGCATGTGCGCCAGTTTAAACTGAAACACAATACGCAGCAGGGCAAACACCAGCATGACCCCCACGCCGAATGCAACCGCCAGGATGAGGGTCATATTGGGCACTGACGGCACCTGTGTGGCCAGCACCTGCAGGTCCGGTTCCGCGATGGTGATGAACATCCCCATGGCAAAGGATACCGCGACCAAAAGCAGCAGGTTGCGGCTTTCGCTCAGGCGCGCGCCGATGCGTTCGCCCATCGCCATCATGGAGAGATCCGCTCCCAGCATAAACAGACCCATACCGAGGATCAGCAGCAGCATCCCAACGCCGAAAAGCGCCATTGTCCCGCCCGGTAACGGGGCGATGGTCAGATGCAAAAGCAATACGATCCCGCAGATTGGCACAACCGCGGTCAACGCCTCCTTGATCTTGTTTCTCAAATTTTTATTCATGTGTAACCTCCCTTTATCTAGTCACATCGGTCTGCCCCTGTTCCACCCCCTTTGATCTTTATGAAATCTTTATATAATCTTAATATTCTTAATACTATCATTATACCCGAAAAGGTTCCAGCGGTCAATTTTCCGTACAGAAAAACCCCCGGCACGGTTAGGCCGGGGGTTTTGGCTTTTGTATATCAGGCATTACGGTTATTCCACCGTGACGCTTTTTGCAAGGTTGCGGGGTTTATCCACATCGCAGCCGCGCAGCACCGCCGTATGGTAGGCGAGCAGCTGCAGCACAACCACGCCCGGGATCGGCATAAACAGATCGTCCAGCGCGGGCAGATCGAAGCGCCTTCCGTAAATTTCCGGGTCGATCTCAAGCCCCTTCTTGCCGATGAGCAGGACATCCGCGCCGCGGGAATGAACCTCTTTGATGTTGCTGACCATTTTGGGCAGCAGCACCTCCTGTGTGGCCATCGCCACCACAGGAACGCCGGGTGTGATGAGCGAAATGGTCCCGTGCTTGAGTTCACCCGCCGCGTAGGCTTCACAGTGGATATAGCTGACCTCCTTGAGCTTGAGCGAGCCTTCCATCGAAAGCGCGTAATCGAGCCCGCGCCCGAGGAAAAAGAGGTCTTTAAGCGCCTCGTAGCGCTGGACATAGGCTTTGATTTCATCGTCGAGCGCAAGCGCCTCTTTTGCCGCGCCGACCGCTTCGAGCAGGCCGTCGGTCAAATCGCGCGCCGTGTCCGCGCTGATTTTTCCGCCGCACAGCGCCAGCTTAACCGCGATCATGTACATCACCGAAAGCTGGACCGAATATGCCTTCGTCGAGGCGACAGCAATCTCCGGACCCGCGAAGGTATGGATGACATAATCCGCTTCCCGCGCGATCGATGAACCGGTCACGTTCACCACCGCCAACGTGGTTGTACCTTTCTGCTGCGCGAGCCGCAGGGCGGCGAGCGTATCGGCTGTTTCGCCCGACTGGGAAATCACAATTACCAGCGTGCGCTTTGAAAGGATCGGGTCGCAGTACCGAAATTCGGACGCGACGCTGCATTCCACCGGGATGCGCGCCAACCGTTCAATCAGATATTTCCCAACCATGCCCGCGTGCCACGCGGTGCCGCACGCCACAATCGATACCCGGTCAAACTGCTTCCAGAAACCTTCCGGAATGTCGTCCTGCCCCTCAAAGGAGGGCAGCCCGTCGAGGATGCGGGGATGCACCGTGTCCGCGAGCGCGCGGGGCTGCTCGTAGATTTCCTTAAGCATGAAGTGTTCATATCCGCCCTTCTGGGCCTGTTCCACCGTCCAGGAGGCGCGCAGCATCTCCACCGGAGCGGGGGAGCCGTCCGCCTGATAAAGCGCGATCCTGTCCTGAGTGACTTTCACAATCTGGCCTTCTGCGATGAGGCAGTAATCCCGCGTATACTGCAAAATCGCCGGGACATCCGAGGCGAGAAAGTTTTCCCCGTCGCCTTTGGCCGCGATCAGCGGACTGCCGAGCCGTGTGGCGTAGACCTCTCCCGGGTGGTCGGCAAAGACGATTGCGAAGGCATAGGAGCCTTCGAGAAGCGCGCACGCGCGCCGGATGGTACCAACCGGATCTCCGTCGTAGAGCGAATCGATCAGCTTGGCGGCGACCTCAGTGTCGGTGCGGGAAAGAAACTCATAACCCTTCGCGGCAAGCTGGCTGCGAAGCTGCTGATAGTTCTCGATGATCCCATTATGTACCAGTGAAAGCTTTTCGGTGGCGTGAGGGTGGGCGTTCACATCGGACGGCTCGCCGTGGGTGGCCCAGCGGGTGTGTCCAATCCCGCAGACAGCCCTTTCAACCGCGGGATTATCCTTCAGCCGGTCGGCAAGGCATTGCAGCCGGCCTTTCGCTTTGACAGTCAGGATGCTTTCCCCGGAAAAAACCGAGATGCCCGCCGAATCATACCCGCGGTATTCAAGCCCTGAAAGGGCATTCAAAAGGACGCTGGCAGCATGTTTCCTGCCGGCGTAACCAACAATTCCACACATAGAAACCTCTGATTTCTCCGCGCGGCTCAAATTGATGTATCAAAAGCCACCTGCCCGTGCCGCGCGGAATGCGGCGCAGGTGTAATCGAATGCAATTTCAACTTCCCGCTGTCCCCTTTGTCGATCCGGTTGCCCGGAAGTTTTCAGCAGACAGCTTCGCCTGGAAGCGTGACGGAGAGGCATCCGCCGAATTTTCGATCGCCTCCCACCTCGTCAACCGCAGAATGCGGTTCTGGCGCTTAAGAGTTCCTTCTTTTTCGTTATCCACCTCCCTAAATTTTTTTGGCAAACGGTCCCCCTTTCCATTTCTTTTGTGGATTCATTATAACAAACTCCGCCGTATTCGGCAAGTAATCCATTCTATGAGAAAAACACCCGAAATGCCACTCCCACGCATGGAATTTTCCCCCGGAACATGGTAAAATGGAAAAAACAGCTTTGGAAGTGATCCGCTATGGTTTATCTGCTGCGGGACGGCAACCTCCTGCCCGACGACCCGGCCGCCGCCGGGCCACGGCTGTGCATCGCGCCGCCCACAAAGCTCGCAGAGGCAAAAACACTGCTCGGCAAAAACGCGCCGCTGCTCGAACGGCTGCTTGAAAGCGGCGTTGCGCGGCATGAAAGCCGAGATCAGTTCGACTATATCTCGTTCGCCCTGCCCGATCTTGGCAATCTGCTTGCGCCGGCCGAACAATTCAGCGTCTGCCTGACCCATGATCTGCTGATCTTCATCACCGACGGCAGCCCCGAGGTCGACGCGGTCTTTGAGACGATCCGCTCGGAGGAATACCGCGTCACCGGCCTGGGGCAGGTGCTCTATCTGTTTCTCGACCGTCTCACCTCAAACGATTACCTCACGCTTGAAGCGATCGAGCAGGAGATTTCCGAACTCGAAGAAGCGCTCATCACCGACGAAAAAAGCTCCTGCATCCGGGAGATCGTCTCGCTGCGCCGCAGGCTGATGGCCCTCAAGCGGTATTACGAACAGCTCTTCACCATCTGTGAAGGGATTGAACAGAATGAAAACGGGCTGTGCGAAAAGGGCATGCTGCGCTATTTCCGGCTGCTCTCCCAGCGGATCAACCGGCTGGAAAATCATGTTCTGAATCTGCGGGACTACGTCACCCAGGTGCGGGAAGCCTATCAGGCGCAGGTTGATATCAACCTCAACCAGATCATGAAGGTGTTCACTGTGATCACTGCGATCTTCCTGCCGCTGACCCTGATCGCGGGCTGGTACGGGATGAACCTTGCCATGCCGGAATACCACTGGCCATATGCCTATCCGGTGGTCATCTGCGTAAGCGCCGCGGTTGTCGGGCTGTTCATCCTCTTCTTTAAGAAAAAACACTGGTTTTAAAAAAGGAGGAATCCAATTTGAAACGTTTTCTGACCGGCCTTCTGATTCTGTCGCTTGCCTTCTGCTGCGCCTGCTCGCGCGGCCCGGCGCCGTCCGCATCCCCATCCGCGCCGGGCCGGGAAAGCGCCCCCGCCCAAGCGGAGTCCGCCGTTCCTCAGGCCGATCTTTCCGCCGTTGCCGGAAAATACGTCAGCGAACCGGAAGGGGTGGATGAACAATACTGGCCAACCCTCACCCTGCGGAAGGACGGAACCTTCCTCTTCCGGGTAAACCTCTTCGCGGGAATGGGCCGGATCGAAGGGAGTTATCTCTTTCACGAGGCTGACAAAACCATCACTTTGCAAGTGGAGTCCCGTAATTTTGAAGGCGGGGTGATGGGGGAGACGATGAATGAATTCTATTTTGACGTTGCGTCAGACGAGAGCCTCATGTACCGCGGCAATGATGACCCGGAGCTCGAGCCCATCGGCGTGACCAATCCTTACGATCTCTTCAAACGCACGACGGAGAGCTCCTCCGCCGGGTAATCCCACATAGAAAGCGAAGCGGTCCGCCTTCCGGCGGACCGCTTTTTAATGCCAGGTTCCGTTCAATCCTTCACCCAGGCAATATCATTCCCTTTCAGGTAGACCATATAGCCGTTCGCGAGCAGGATGGGGGTGCCGCTGTCCGCGAGCTTCTCTTTGTTTTTGCCATTCCAGCCGCAGCGGTAGAGCCCTTTCTTGTCGCCGGACTGGTAATAGTACAAATGTTCCTTCGAGCCAAGCAGGGAATAGCGCGATACATTCTCGAGTGCAAAAGATTTCCGGGTGGCCGCGGTGACAATTGACACGCGGCTGGGGGTGGCCCCGAACGGGTCAAAGCTGGGCAGGCCGGAAATATAGTATTCGTTGGGGATTTTGGACGGCGTATTGCTCTGTTTAATCTGGTTGTTTTTGTTCACATAGTACCATTTCCCAGCGTCCGGATAATAGACCGTGCCGTTGTAGACCTCCGGCAGCCACTCATCCCCCTCGAGCCGCGCTGCCTGCGCAATATCCCCGCCGTCGAGCCCGCACCGGTAAAGCGTCTCATCCCCCTCCGGAAGGTAGTAGAGGAAATCTCCATCCACTTCGAACCGGCTGACCGGTTCGATCTCCAGCTTCGCGCGGCCGGCCCCATCGAGCTTCATCCGATAGACCGCGCGCCCGCCTGTTTTTCCGCCGAGGCAGTAGAAGATTCCCTTCGGTGTGACCCGCAGATTCGATACCGCCGCGTCTCCACTGCCGCCAGCCGCAAGCTTTACAAGGCCGGACCCATCCGTTTTCGCCTTGTAGACAGCGTTTTTGCCGTACCAGTAGACCCAATTGTCCAAAACTGAAAAGTCCGCGACGCTGTAGGCGTCCTTTTGGGCCGCCACGGTAATCCGCTCGTTTGTCGCCGGATTAATCCGCTCGATAAAGCCTTTGACCGCGGTATAGATATAGCCGCCCTGGGTCACCGTGGATTCGTTGATTTCCGCATTTGCAAGCTGAGAATAGGCGGCCTGCTCCGCAAACGCCGGAACCGCCGTCCCCAGCATAAGCAGCACCGAAAGAGCCGCTGCCAACCGTCTTTTCATACAGATCGCACATCCTTTCCTTCTGTCCATATCAAAAAGCAATCCCGCCTCGTATCAGGCGTTCTTTGCCTTCTTTGCTTTTCGGGCCGCCTTCGCGTCGCGATATTCCCGGCGCGCCTTTGCGATCGCGGCGCGCAGCTCGTCAAGCGACGCTTTATTGTGCCTTGGTTTCATGGTTGGGAATGCGTCCAGCATACGCCGGTGCAGCATATTGTGACTGTGGGTCAGTTCATGCAGCCGGTCGTGCAGAGAAAGGCTCTCTCCCCGCTCCAGCAGTGCGTCGACCCGTTCGGACAGGGACATCCCGCCAAATTGTTCGGCCGCGAGCTTCTTTTCGGCGATGACTGCCTCGGTGCGTTCACGAGCCTCCGCCAGCGCCGCCTGCAATGCATCCAGTTTGCCGGAAAGCTGCATCGCGGTGCGCACTGACAGGAAAAGATCCACCGCGAAAAGAGTGGTACAGGAGGAGGCCCACCAAACCAGCGCCACCAGCGAAAGCGACCCGACCAGATGCAGCACAAGCGGATGCAGCAGCTTGAGCGCGAGAACCGCCATCAGGCCGAAGATCAGACAGTTGGCCAAGCAGATACGGCCATGCAGATTAAATTTATGGCTGGAATAATCCCACCATCTGGTGTGGAACAGGGTTTCGAGCAGCCAGCCGGTAAAATATTCAATCGCGCTCATGAGCACCACGCTGCAAAGGTAAAGCAGCGGCAGATTATCCTGCACAGGGGACAGGCAGTAAACCACCGCCAGCGCGCCGCAGGCATAAACCGGAACCACCGGTCCGCTCAGAAAGCCGCGGTTGACCAGCTTATGCTGGCTGACCGAGCAGACAGTGCTCTCAAAGCACCAGCCGAGGAAGGCGTAGATGAAAAAGAGCAGGAGTATCCCGCAAAGCTCCACTGCCGTCATGTTTTGCCCCCAATTTTACCGTTTTATGAGGCGCGGCCGCAGGGCCGCGCCTCAGATAGTTGGTCTTTTTCCGTATCCTTTCCCGGAAAAATGAAAATTGTCCCGCCGTTTACATCTTGGTGCCGACCGCCAATTCGGGCAGGGAACCCGGCTCCGGCGCGATTTCCTTTTCCCGTTCAAGTACCAGCTTAAGCGCTTCGCGCAGCTTTTCCTCTTCCTCTTCGATGGCGGTGGCGTTCGCAAGCATCAGCTTGATGCGGTTTTCCTGGTTGATCTTGGTGGCGCCGGGGTCGTAATCGACCGCCACGATATTCGATTTGGGATTTCGTTCCTTGATGACGCGCATCATGCCCTTGCCCACGATGTGGTTGGGCAGGCAGCCAAACGGCTGCGTACAGACGATATTGGAAACGCCCGATTCAATCAGTTCAAGCATTTCGGCGGTGAGCAGCCAGCCTTCGCCCATCTTGACGCCGTGGCCAATATATCCGCGCACAAGATTGATGGTATGGGGGAAGTACCCGCCCGGTGAAAATTCGCCGTTCTGTTCGATTGCTACAATCACGTCCTCCTGCTTTTTGGTGAGCATCCGGAACACCTTTTCAAAAACCCACGCTTTGACCGCCCCCGGGCGGCCATAGAGCTTGTGATCCATGAGCTGATTGTAGATGCAGTAGAGGCAAAAATCCAAAAGCCCGGGGACAACCACCTCGGCACCCTCCGAAAGCAGAAACTCCTCAAGGTTGTTGTTTCCGAGCGGCGAAAACTTGACATAGATTTCGCCCACGACCCCAACCCGCACTTTTTTCTGGCTGTAGCGCGGCATCGCCGCAAAATCCGCAATGATCTTTTTGTAATTGGCGCGCACCTGTTTATAGCTCAGGAGTCCGCGCCCTTTCATCTCATTGGTCAAATGCCAGGCCCAGTGATCGACCAGCGCGTCGGTCGCGCCCGCTACCATCTCGTAGGGCTTGCACTGGTTTGCCAGCAGCATCAAAAGATCGCCGTAGCTGACCGCATAAAAAATCCGGTCAAGCATCATCGGAGAAAGGGTAAAGCCCGGATTTTTCTCCATCCCCATACTGAGTGAGATGACCGGGATAAAGCCGTAACCACTCTTTTGCAGCGCTTTGCGCAGCAGGTGGATATAGTTCGAAGCGCGGCAGCCGCCGCCTGTCTGGGTCATCAGCAGGGCGACCTTGTGGATGTCGTATTTGCCGGATTCCAATGCGTTGATGAGCTGGCCGATGACCAGCAGCGCAGGGTAGCAGGTGTCGTTGTGGACATTCCGAAGGCCGCAGTCCACAACCTCTTTGCCGCTCGTTTCCAAAAGCTCGACCTTGTATCCGTACTCCCGCAGGATGTTGAGCATCAATTTAAAGTGGATCGGCAGCATGGTCGGGACCAGGATGGTGTAATCCTTTTTCATCTCTTTTGTAAAGACTACGCGCTCTTCCTCAGCCATGGACGCCCACCTCCTTTGCCATGCGTTCCCGTTCGGCAACCGCCTCCAGGAGACTGCGGATGCGGATCTTTACCGCACCCAGGTTCGAGATCTCATCGATCTTGAGCTGCGTGTAGAGTTTGCCGCCGTCCTCCAAAATCACGCGCACCTCGTCGGTGGTGATCGCATCGATGCCGCAGCCGAATGACACGAGCTGCACCAGCTCCATGTCAGGCTGGGTGGTGACGTATTTGGCGGCGTTATAGAGCCGGGAATGGTAGGTCCACTGGTTGAGGACATGCACCTTGACCGGCTCAACCAGATCAGCCACACAGTCCTCCGAAACCACTACGATCCCAAACGAGGAGATCAGCCGGTCGATACCGTGGTTGATCTCCGGATCGATGTGATAGGGCCGTCCGGAAAGCACGATGATCTTTTTGCCGTGCCCGCGTGCGTAATCGATCGCGCGCCGCCCTTCGGCCTTCACATCCCGCATCCAGGCATCATAGGCCTCATATGCTGTTTTGGCAGCGTGCCGGACCTCATGGAGCGTGAGCGTTGGGAACGACTTCCACAGTTCTCCATAAAGCTTTTCTCCCATTTTGCGGGGGATGTGGATGCCCACATGCGGATAGATGAAATTGACCGGCTCCTGCGAGAGTTCCGCGACATTCGCGCGCAGCAGCTCCGGATAGTAGGCGACAACCGGGCAATTATAATGGTTGTCTCCCTTTTCCTCGTCAAAATTGTAGGTGAGACAGGGATAAAAGATGTCGGTCACACCTTTTTCGAGCAGGTTCTCAATATGCCCGTGCAGAAGCTTGGCCGGGTAGCAGACGGTGTCCGACGGGATCGAAAACTGCCCTTTGGTGTAGGTTTCGCGGGTGGAGATGTCTGAGAGCACGACTTCAAAGCCCAGATCACTGAAAAAAGCATGCCAGAACGGCACGTTCTCCAGCATATTGAGTCCCAGCGGCAGACCGATCTTCCCACGCCGCCCGCGCACCGGCGCGAGCTCTTTGATTTTCTGGAGCTTGTAGCGGTAAAGGTTCGGCAGGGTATCCACCGTGAAGTTGCCAAGGGGGCGCTCGCAGCGGTTTCCGCTGATAAACTTTTTGCCTTTTCCGAATGAATTGACCGTCAGGTTGCAGTGGTTGGTGCAATGCTGACAGATTGCCGATTTGGAAGTATGTACGAATTCCCTGAGGTCTGCCGCTGAAATCAGCGTGGACTCTGCGAGTCCCAGCTCCTTTGCGTAGAGCGCGGCGCCGTAAGCGCCCATCAGTCCGGCAATCTCCGGACGGACCACATTGCGCCCAAGCTCCATCTCAAACGCACGCAGCACCGCGTCGTTCAGAAAGGTGCCTCCCTGCACCACAATGTGTTCGCCGAGTTCGGCGGCAGACGAGGCTCGGATGACCTTGTAAATCGCGTTTTTGACCACCGAGATCGAAATGCCGGCGGAGATGTCCTCCACCGAAGCGCCTTCCTTCTGCGCCTGTTTAACCGACGAATTCATAAAAACGGTGCAGCGGGAACCAAGGTCGACCGGATATTTTGCCAGCAGTCCGAGCTTGGCAAAATCCGCAACCGTATAGCCCATCGATTGGGCGAAGGTGCCGATGAACGAACCGCAGCCAGACGAGCAGGCTTCATTTAACATGATCGAATCGATCGAATTATTGCGGACCTTGAAGCATTTGATGTCCTGGCCGCCGATATCGAGGATGAAGTCGACCAGCGGGTTAAAATGCCGGGCGGCTCTCAGGTGGGCCATCGTTTCGACCAGCCCCGCGTCGACCGAAAAGGCGTTTTTGATGAGATCCTCACCATAGCCGGTCGCGGCCGAGCCCTTGATTTCGATGCGGCCCTCGCACCTCGGCAGCAGGTATTCGAGCTGCTCCTTCACAATCTGGACAGGATTTCCCCGGTTGGCGCTGTAATATTCGTAGAGGATTTCCTCCTGTTCGCTCATGAGCACCAGTTTTGTGGTGGTGCTGCCGCAGTCGATGCCGAGATAAGCTTCCCCCTCGTATTCCATAAGGTCCCGTTTCTCGACTGTGTCGCGCGCGTGCCGCGCGCAAAACGCCTCATATTCCGCTTTCTCCCTGAAAAGCGGGTCGAGCAGCCGGGAGGCACGCACCTCATTGGTGGTGTCCTCAATCTTTGCAACCAATGTTTCGTAATCGATCGGCTGGCTGGTTTTTTCCGCATAAAGCGCTGTCCCCAGCGCAACCGCGAACCGCCCCATCTCCGGGAATACGGCGTTTTCGGGCGAGAGGTGCAGCGACCGGACAAATTCCCGGCGCAGGCCTTTGAAGAAGTAGAGCGGGCCGCCCAGGAACAGCACCTTGCCGGTGATCCGCCGTCCCTGCGCAAGGCCGGTGATCGTCTGGTCGACAACCGCCTTGAAGATTGAGGCGGCGATATCTTCCTTGCGCGCGCCCTGATTCAGGAGCGGCTGGATGTCGCTCTTGGCGAATACGCCGCAGCGGGACGCGATCGTATAAAGTTTTTCGCTCCTGAGCGAAAGTTCATCAAGCTCGGTAGGCGTCACGTCGAGCAGCGTCGCCATCTGGTCGATGAACGCGCCGGTGCCGCCCGCGCAGGAGCCGTTCATCCGCTCCTCGAGCCCGCCGGTGAAGAAGATGATCTTCGCGTCCTCTCCGCCCAGCTCAATCACCGCGTCGGTGCCGGGCTCCATCGTCTTGACCACCTCGCCGGTGGCAAAGACCTCCTGGATGAAGGGCATGCCCGCGGATTTCGCGACGCCAAGCCCCGCCGAGCCGGAAAACGCAATCGTGAACGGCTCGTCACCGATCGCTTCACGCGCGTCGCGCACGAGTTCCAGAGTCTTCTGGCGCACCTGGGACATATGGCGCTCATACCGCTGGTACACCATGTTGTTATTCTGTACCACGACAATCTTGACCGTGGTGGAACCGATGTCGATTCCAATTGTCATTCCCATTCAATTCTCCCTTTCTATTCCGCCGTTTTGGGCGGCAAAAGCGCGGCGGGCCGGATATCCCGCAACGCTATAATATCAGCTATTTTATCTTATCACGAATCATTTTTCCGGTCAATTTGTTTTCCGCCTAAAAAACAAGAAAATTCTACGAATTTCGTATGCTTTTGGCAATTTTCCGGCAAACTCTGGGACCGCTTCCATACAATATATCCGCACGGCTTCCTGAAAATACCGTCCCACAGGCATAACCGGCTGAAAAACCGACCATACTTTTAGAACGTAAGACCTTCCAGATTTTGATTCCAAAGGAGAAAGCATATGAAAAACGCACATCGACTGTTATCTGTTTTACTTTCCGTCATCCTCCTGTCCGCCGCATGCGCGGGCTGCACCAAAAAGGAATCAGGCGGTTCGTCCTCCGGCACCGCGTCCGGTGGGACAGGAACCCCCACCGGGACGCCGGAACTGTATATCTATTCTTCCAAAGGCGAGACCGCAACCCAATTTGAAGCAATGTGTAAAGCTTACGAGCAGGAAACCGGCGTGAAGGTGCGTTCCTTCTCGATCGGTTCCGGCCAGGATCATATGGAAACCCTGCGCGCAGAAATGCAGGGCAAAGCCGCCGACCAGCCCGCCATTTTCACCATCCAGGGCTATAAGGAGCTGATCGAATGGCGCGATTCAGGCGCGGCCTATAATTTCGAGAAGGCCCCCGCCGGCGCTTTCAAGGACATGGTGGATGCAATCCCGGAAAATATGCGTCTGACCACCGACGGCGCGGACAGCTATGGGGTGCCTTATAACGTGGAGGGCTATGGCTACATCCTCGACCACCGGATGCTCGCAGACCTGATGGACGCGGATGAAACCGCTGTCTTCAACGACCTGGTCGCTTCTTCGTATGACGAGTTCGCAGCTTTTGTACAGGCGGTTGACGCCTATATCAAGGCACCGTCCGCTGCCAGCGTTACCCTCAACGGCAACAGCTATGCCTTCAAAGCGGAAAAATCGAATCTCGCCAATAATCTGACCGGCGTGTTCGCGGTCGCGGCCAGCGAAAAGTGGACCTATGGCGATCACATGGTCAACGTCGCGCTGAACGCGGTCTTCCCGAACGTGGCGTCCGCCGCCAACGCAACCGATGAACAGCTTGAACAGCTGCGCGGGCCGATCCGCGATTTCGCAAAGGCGCTTGACCTCAAGACCACCTATCTCGCCGGAAGCGACGGCCCGACCGCACGCGGACAGGATTTCATCGTTGCGACCAACTACGGATATGACCCGACCCTGCAGCGGTTTGTCGACGGCAAGGCGCTCTTCATGAAAAACGGAAACTGGGTCGCACCCGCGATTGCGAATCTGGATGCGGACATGGCAGCCCACCTGACCTTCGTGCCGGTCAAACTGCCGATCACCCAGGAGGAAATCCAAGTGGAGGGGCTCACGGTCGAAAAATTCAACTCTTCGATTCCGGTTTTTGTCCCAATGTATTATGCGATCAACGCGAACAAGGACATGGCGACCATTGAGGCGGCCGAAGCATTCCTTGTCTGGCTGAATACCTCTGAAACCGGCAAACGCTATGTGACCGATGAGTTCGACTTCATCCCCTACAATGCCGATCCGTCAACCACCGAGCTGAACAATGCGCTTGGCAACAGCATTCTTGCCTATATGGAAACCGGCCACACGCTGGCCGCGCCCTATCACGGCGCGCCCGCCTCCTGGGGCGGCGACACGGTTGGGCTGGAGTTGATGGAGAACTATCTCACCAAGCCCGCCTGGACCGATGAGGATTACGATGCGATCGCGGACTTCGCCATCACCAAGTGGCGCGACATGCGCGGCTGATTTTCGCGCCCTTCGCGCGCCCGGGGAGTTGCCTCCGGCGGTCCTCTTTCTTGCTCGTGCAAGAAAGAGGAGAAAGAACACGCGCGGGGAGTCCCCGCGGCCCCCGCCGCCGCTGGTTGCTTCGCAAAGGCGGCGGCTCCCTTAGGCTTCGCAACCTGCGCCGCGGCCGCTCCCAATAAAACGGCCAGCTCAGGACTGAACGCAGCGCTTTGCGCTCCCAGCGCGCGGCCACAGGGGGGATTCCTTCCAAAAGGGAACGAACGATGTTTCGGGAGGGCCTGCAAACACTTTACAGGCGAGCCGTATCGGCTCCAAAGAGACGGTCCGC
>NZ_QSBX01000007.1:94049-104834 GCF_003465835.1 Anaerotruncus sp. AF02-27
CCCGCCGTGCGCCGGAGCCCCGGCGCATGTACATAACCTCATCATCCAAGGAGGCCAAAGAAATGGAAGGCTACTATAAAAAATGGTTTTTTCCGCTGGTGCTTCCGGCAATTATATTATTCGTTTTGGTGATTTTGATTCCGTTTATACTGGGGGTAATTTATTCGTTCACCGGATGGCGCGGAACCTATTTTTCAGGCGGCGGCGCCTGGTATGAATCTTTCGTCGGGATCAAAAACTATCTGCGTGCGTTCCAGAACGAGCGATTTATGCAGAGCCTCTGGTACACCTTCCGCTATACGGTTGTGGCGGTCGTCGCCATCAATCTGACTGGGCTTGTCTTTGCGCTTCTGGTCAATGGCGTGCGGCGCGGCGCGGGCGCTTACCGGACCGTCTTTTTCCTGCCGAACCTGCTGGGCGGCTTGGCGCTCGGCTACATCTGGCAGATCATCTTCAACACCATTTATACCGATCTCCTGTTTGGGCCGAACGGGATCATCCCGGTGGATTTTCTCGCATATATGTTACAGGACCAGACCAAAGCGCTTTTCGCGCTTGCGATTATGATGGTCTGGCAGACTGCCGGGTATATGATGATTATTTACGTGACCGGGCTCAACAACATCCCGGGCGACCTCTACGAGGCGGCGGAGATCGATGGAACCACCTGGTGGCAGCAATTTTGGCATGTGACCGTTCCAATGCTGATGCCATCGATCACTATCTGTGTATTCCTCACGCTCGCCAACTCCTTCAAACTGCTCGATCAGAACATCGCCCTCACCGATGGCAATTTCGGCACCCGTATGCTGGCCATGCAGATCCTGCGCACCACCAAGGACACCACGCCGCCGGATTATGGGCTTGCGCAGGCGCAGGCGGTCATCTTCTTTGTGATGATCGCTGTTATCACGCTGGCACAGGTTTCCTTGACCAAAAAGCAGGAGGTGGAGCTCTGATGGAGGACAAAAAATATCATCACCGGGTCACGGCTGGGGATGCCGTCCGGTATCTCATCCTGACCCTGTTCGCAGTCTATACTCTGATGCCGCTTTATTTTCTGTTGGTGAACGCCTTCAAGAGCCAGTCGGAAATTGTTCGCAATCCGCTCGCGCTCCCGCAGAGCTGGAATTTTTCCTATCTGCAAAACGCGGCGGACAAAATCCACTTCCTCAAATCGCTCGGGCTCACTTTCGTGATTACCGCGGCTTCGATCGCGTTGATCGTTGTCGTGTCGTCGCTCGCGGCCTGGATGATGGTGCGCAACAAAACCAAAATCAGCGGGCTGATCTTTTTCCTGTTCGTTTCAGCCATGCTGATCCCGTTCCAGTCGATTATGTATCCGCTGCTCTCCTTCATGGATACGCTCGGGCTGAAAAATACGCCCGGCCTCATCGTGATGTACGGCGGCTTTGGACTTTCAATGAGCGTATTCCTCTATCACGGCTTTATCAAAAGCGTACCGCAGGGGATTGAGGAGGCAGCCGTCATCGACGGGGCAAATATCCTGCAGGTGTTCTTCCTGGTGGTATTCCCGCTGCTCAAATCGACCACCGTGACGGTGATTATCCTAAACGGCATGTGGATCTGGAACGATTATCTGCTGCCGTTTTTGGTGATCGGCAACGCCGAAGGCATCAAGACCTTGACGCTGGAGCTTTATTTTGCGAAAATACTGTCAGGGCAGTACGGAAGCCCCTGGGAACTCATCTTCCCGGCGGTGCTTGTTTCGGTGCTGCCGATCATCCTGGTTTTCCTCAGCTTACAGAAATATTTCATCAAGGGCATTTCGGACGGTGCGGTGAAAACCTGACGCGAATTTTTCAATCGGTTTGTCCTTATCCGGCGCAGCCGGTTTTCGCAAGATTGGGAAAACCGGTCCCGCGCTCCTTATCCCGAATCCGCCGCCAAAGGCGGCGGGTCGTCGCAGACGACTCTTTGCCGGGGGACACGGGGGTGGAAAGCCCCCGTGAGCAGCCGTCGCGCGTAAGCGCGCTTCGCCGTCAGGCGAGCAGGCTGCCAAGCGCGGCGTCCCTCGTTTTGCCAAAGCAGATTGCGCGCCATTTCTGCCGCAGGCAGCTTTCATGGAGCACATTACGAGCCGCAGCGAGTATTTCGGAGGCCAACCGCCGCAGAGCGGCGGCTCTTAGGCCGTAGATCGGGGCCGCGGGGTGTCCCCGCGTGTGTTCTTTGGGTACTTTCTTGCACAAGCAAGAAAGTACTTTCGGGCGCCTGAAAGGCGCAAAAAAACGTTAGGAGGAACGATATGCAGCGTGCATGGTGGAAAGAGGCGGTGGTCTATCAGGTTTATCCCCGGTCTTTCTGTGATTCGGACGGCGACGGGATGGGGGACCTTGGCGGCATCCGCGCAAAGCTCGATTATCTCGAAGAATTGGGGGTCGACGTGATCTGGCTTTCGCCAGTCTATCAGTCCCCGGGTAAGGATAACGGTTATGACATCAGCGATTATCGGGACATTCTCCCGGAGTTCGGTACGCTCGCGGATTGGGACGCCCTTTTGTCCGACGTGCATGCGCGCGGCATGCGGCTCATTATGGATCTGGTCGTGAACCATACCTCCGACCAACACCCGTGGTTTCTGGAAAGCCGCAAATCGAAAGAAAACCCCTACCGGGATTATTACATCTGGCGGGATGGGAAAGGCGGGGAGGAGCCCAACAACTGGGAATCAATCTTTTCCGGATCGGTCTGGCAGTATGACGAACCAACCGGACAGTATTATATGCATCTGTTCACAAGGGAACAGCCCGACCTCAACTGGGAAAACCCCAAAGTGCGCCGCGAAATCAAGGACATTGCCCGATTCTGGCTCGACCGGGGGATCGACGGGTTCCGCATCGATACCGCGAACCTCTACGCCAAACAGCCTGGCCTGCCCGACGCGCCGGTCACAAAGGCCGGAAAGTACCAGGATGCGTTCAAGCTGCATTCCAACCTGCCGGCCAATCACGAATGGCTGCGCGAGCTGCATGATGAAGTCTTTGCTCCGGCGGGCTGCATGACCGTGGGGGAAACCTCCGGCGTGACGCCGCAGGACGGGCGCGATTACACCGATCCAAAACGCCGCGAACTGAATATGATCATCCAGTTCGGGCATATGACCATCGACGTTGGCAAAAACAAATGGGAAAAAGCCGAATACCGCCCCATTGCGCTGAAAAAGGTGCTGACCGCCTGGCAGGAAGGCCTGAACGGTATCGGGTGGAACTGCAACTACCTTTCCAATCATGACCAGCCGCGGCAGGTTTCCCGTTTCGGCAACGACACCCGCTATCGGTACGAAAGCGCCACCATGCTTGCCACCCTCATCCACACGCTGCAGGGCACTCCGTTTATCTACCAGGGGGAGGAGCTGGGGATGACCAATGTGCGGTTTGACCGGTTCGAGGACTTTCAGGATGTGGAAATCCATAATTGGATTGCCGCCGAACGCCAAAAACCGGATTTTAACCCTGTGGCCGCGCTCGCGCAGATCAACCGCATCGGGCGCGACAACGCCCGCACCCCTATGCAGTGGGACGACAGCGAGAACGCCGGCTTCACCTCCGGCACGCCCTGGCTGCGGGTGAACCCCAATTACCCCAAAATTAACGCAAAGGAGCAGCTTGCGAATCCACATTCGGTTTTTCAATACTACAAAAAGTTAATTCAATTAAGAAAACAACATAATGTATTTGTATATGGAACCTTTCAGGATCTTCTGCCGGACGATCCGGCGATCTATTCCTATGTCCGCACACTGGAGAGCGATCAGCTCTTCGTCCTGCTCAACCTGACCGGTGAGGATCTCCGGCTCGATGCAAAACCGCCTGCCGGAAAAATCCTGCTCTCGAACTACACAGGCAGGCCAGTCTGGGAGTCCGGGGTGCTTCTGCCCTATGAAGCGCAGGTCATCCTCTGCTGAATAAACCCCCGGGCCCTTCCCCAAAGGCCCGGGGGTTCTTTTTTCTTCACTTTCCAGCCGTGGAAAAATTCCGGTTCCAGTAGATCCGTTCAAAGGCGTTCACCGGCATCGGCCGGGCAAAAAAGTAACCCTGAACCACATCGCACCCAATCTCTGTGAGAAAATCGACCTGTTCAGCGGTTTCCACCCCTTCTGCCACCACCTGCATCTCCAGATGTTTGGCAAGCGCAACCACATCGGCCACCACCGAGCGACCGCGGCCGCCGTCCGATTTCTCCCCGAAAAACGCCTTGTCAAGTTTCACCACATCGACCGGCAGGCTGCGCAGCAGGTTCAGGGAGGAATATCCGGTTCCAAAGTCGTCCATGGCAAAGGTGAATCCCTGCTTCTTCATTTGGATCATCAATTCCGCCGTGCGGTCGATGTTTTCAAAATCAAGCACGATGTTTTCGGTCAGCTCCAGCTGCAGATACCGGCAAGGCACCTCATACTGTTCCACAATCTGCCGCACCCGTTTTGCAAAGCAGCTGTCATGCAGGTGCAGGCGGGAGATGTTCACCGCGACCGGCACGGGTTCAATTCCCTCCAGCAGCCAGCCGCGCAGCGTTTCGCACACCCGTTCCAGCACAAATTCATCCAGGCTCACGATAAAGCCGTTCTTTTCAAACACCGGGATGAACGCGCCCGGCTGAATGATCCCCTTGGTGGGATGGTTCCAGCGCACAAGCGCCTCGGCGCCTTCCAGCGACCGGTTTGAAAGTTTGTACTTGGGCTGCAGATAAACCTCAAACTGTCCCTGTACAAGCGCCTCCACCATTTCATTTTCGATATTTTTCTCCGCGACGATGCGGTCCCGCACCGTATGATCGTAAAAAGCGATCAGCTGGTCGTGAATCCCCTTGACCTCCTTGCGGGCAATGCCCGCCCGGTCGCTCATTACACTGAGGGAAAGGGTCTTATCTTCGATGGGATAAACCCCGAAGGAAAACTCCAGCGTATACTGCACGCGGAAGCCCTCGTGCACCTGCCGGATTTTGGCATCAATCCGGGAGATCCGTGCAGCGGCCTCTTCCCGGCCGTCATAATGCATCAGGAAATTGAAATTGTCCGCTGAGGACCGCGCAAACGGTTCATCCGGACCCAACTCCTTCCCAAGGATGCGCCCGTTGCACATCGTGCGGTTGCCTTCCTCATGGCCGAACAGATCGTTCAGAACCTTGAATTTATCGATATCAAAGCTTACCATGGCATATGGCGCGTCGCCAGAGGCGGCAAGCGCGGCGGTTGCGGCGCGCAAAAAACCATTCCAGTTCATTCCGCCGGTCACCGGGTCGGTATAGGCAAGCCGCTCCAGCTCATGCCGGTTGCGGTTCTTGCTGTGGACAATATACCAGCACATCCCGATCATAACCGTCAGCACCGAGACACACGCAAACAGCGTCAGGCCACTGAGATAACCGAACCGGGTGGACACAACACTTGCAGAAACCGCGGAAACCATATACCAGTCGTTGACCCGGATATTCATGTAAGACATGTACCGCCGCTGGCCGGCGCGCCGGTATTCGATCACCCCGTCCCGGTCATGGGCCATATCATCCCGCATTTTTTCGAGCTGTGCGCTCTGCAGCTCGGTCCCATGGTCAAAGCCCCGAAAAACATTCCCCAAGCCGGGCATACTGTCCGGATGCTCCGGATAGATCAGGATTTCCCCTTTCCGGTCGGTGATATAGGAATATCCCGCGCCGCCGAACAGACGCACATTCAGCGTGGACGCATAGACCGAGGCGTCGTTGGTGGCGTAGATCACACAGAGAATCTCGTCCTCATTATAGACCGGGGCAGCATAGACATAGATGGTTTTGCTGTCCACATAATCCTGTAACGCGTTTGAAACGACGGATTCTCCTTCCAGCGCGCGCTGGAAATATTCCCGCTCGCTCAGATCCATGGTGCTCTCTCCGTCGGTACGGTAGGCAGTGCCGTCCTTCAACACGAGACCCATCCGCTTGAAGCTGGTGGTCCGAACTTCTTTTTTCAGCATCTCAAGGCCCTTTTCGACCGTAAACTCCTCCAGCGAACCTATTGCGCCGGCAATGGTGCGAAGCATCCGCATATCGCCTTCCATCTGCTGCTCGACCACATTCGCCCCTTGCCGCGACACCTCCGAAAGATATTGCAGCGCTTCCTCTTTGAGCGAAGCGTTCACCGAGCGGATATAAAACAGAGCGCAGCAGACCAGGACCAGCACTGCCAGCGTCAGCAGGGCGGCCGTTTGCAGAATATTTTTTTTGTCCTTGGCATTTTGCATACAGTCTCCTATTTTGCGGCCCCTGCTTTTCCCAGCCAGACTTATGGTAGCATATCTGCAGCAATTTGTCACACTTATTTTTACATCGGGCCCTCTTTTTTGCCGCGGAATACCTTCTCCCGGAGCCACTGCCGAAACGCTTCGAGCTGCCCGGCGGTGTGGAAAAAGTGCTCCCCGCCGGCCATCACTGTATGGCCGCAGCAAAACCGCCGTGCAAAATCGGCCGTAACCGCCGCTGGGCACAGGCTGTCAAGGCTGCCGGAAAGGATCTCGGTCGGGGCCTCCCAGCGTTTGACCGGATGCTCCCGGACGTAGCAGAAATAGTCCCAGTAGAGCGTCTGTCCAAACGACGTGTCAATCTCCTGTTCCGCCTGAAGGCGCGCTTCGCTCACGCCGGCCGCCTGCATCATCCCGCGGATGAGCGCCTCCATGTCGGTCACCGGGGAGAGAAACGCCGCCTGCCGGATGGGCGCGTCCTCGAGGGCGATCAAGCTGAAATACGCCCCCATGCTACAGGCGAACAGGCCCAAATCGTCCGATTTTTCCAATGCAAAGTCCAGGACTGTCCGCAAATCCCGCACGCAGTCCTGTACCTTGCAGGCCGTGCCGCCGGCTTTGCGGGCGCCATGGCCGGGCAGATCAAAACTCAATGTGCGGCTGCCCGCCAAATCAGCTTCTTTGGCAAACAGGGCGATCACTTCGTCCTCCTTGTGGGAGAGGTTTCCATGCACCGCCAAAAACAGCCTGCCGCCCGGTTGTTCTCCCCACAGGACGGCGGGGATGCCTGCGATCTCGATATGTGTCCGTTTCATAGAACCCCTTCTTTTCACATTTCATACAGCCGCCTTTCCCAGTTTACCGTCCAAAAGGCTCCCTGTCAATGAAAAGAAAAGCGCCTGCGATCATGCAGGCGCTTTGTTCTTTTTCAGTTTTACCGCTTTGATGACCTTCAGCCGGGAAAATTCCTCGCGGTCTTTTTCCTCCAGCGCGTCGGTGATAAATTTGATCGTCTCCTGATAGCGCGGGATCACGATATTCTCCAGCGCGTTGGCGCGCCGCTGGGTTTTGCGGATTGCATTTGCCAGGCGGTAAACGCTGTTCTCCACCTCGGCCAGCAGGGCGGTGATCTGTTTTACCTTTTCAAAGCAGACGACCGCGTAGTCAAAGCGGGAATTGGTCTGGTCGATGCCATAGCACATCTCGATCTTCCGCTCGGCCAGATGCACATTGGGGATTTCCACCCCCATCACACTGCGGTAGGTGATGGACAACCCATCGTCAATCGGAACCGCCAGCGCGGTCTCCCGGACCACGCCGAGGGTGATATTCGCATCCTGCAGCGCCTCATAAGCCTGGGCATAGGTACTGCTGATCTCGCCACGCAGGGTCTTTGCCTTGTCGATGAGCAGCATCATTTCCCGGATGAGGATATTGCGCTTGCGGTCGAGCAGGTCGAACCCCAGCGTCGAAAGCGACAGGGATTTCTGCAGCGCCATCAGGCTGCCCTTGGTTGGGGTCACATTCAGTTCATTTGCCATCTTGCTCCCTCCCGGCGCGCCCGGTTACGACGCCGACGGCGCGCTGCCGAACTTTTCAAGCGCGGCCTCGGGACGGTAGTACTGGGCGAGCACTTTTTCACTGACGCGGTCGAGCTCCTCACGCGGCAGCAGCGAAAGCAGCATCCATCCAAGGTCGAGCGTCTCTTCGATCGAACGATTTTCCCGCGCGCCCTGGTTGACAAAGTGCTGCTCAAACATCCTGCCGAAATACATATACTTTTTATCCACCTCGGACAGCTCCTCCTCACCAATGACCGATGCGAGCGCCCGCGCGTCCTGTACCTTGGCGTAGGCGGCGAACAGCTGATTGGAGCAGTCGGAATGGTCGGCGCGGGTATAGCCCTCGCCAATGCCGTCCTTCATGAGGCGGGAAAGGGAAGGCAGAACCGCGATCGGCGGATAGACGCCGGTCTGGTCGAGCTGCCGGTCGAGCACGATCTGGCCTTCGGTGATATAGCCGGTGAGGTCCGGAACCGGGTGGGTGATGTCGTCATTGGGCATCGTGAGGATTGGTACCTGGGTGACCGAACCGGAACTGCCCTCGATGATCCCGGCGCGCTCATAAAGGGACGCCAGGTCGGAATAAAGATAGCCGGGGAAGCCCTTCCTGCCCGGGATTTCGCCCTTGGAGGAAGAGAACTCGCGCAGCGCCTCGCAGTAGGCGGTGATGTCGGTCATGACAACCAGCACATGCATGCCGTGCTCAAACGCAAGGTATTCCGCGACGGTCAGCGCACAGCGCGGCGTCAGGATGCGTTCGATGATCGGGTCGTTCGAAAGGTTCAGGAACATGACGACCTTTTCCATGACACCGGCCTCTTCAAACGAGCGGCGGAAGTAGTCGGCCACGTCGTTCTTGGCTCCCATGGCGGCGAAAACGATGACAAAGTTCTGTTCATCGGTGCCGGAAAGGCGCGCCTGACGCACCATCTGAACCGCGACCTTGTTGTGACCCATGCCGGAGCCGGAAAAAATCGGCAGCTTCTGGCCGCGGATCAGAGTCGCAAGCGCGTCGATGGTGGAGATGCCGGTGTTGATATAGTTGCGGGGATATTCGCGGGTGACCGGGTTCATCGGCTTGCCGTTGATGTCGGCGCTCTTTTCACAGAAAATCTCCCCCAGCCCATCGATCGGGCGTCCGGAACCGTTGAAAATACGGCCGAGCACCTCGGTGGAAAGCGGCATTTCCATCGGGTGCCCGAGCAGGGTGGTCCTCACGTTGGTGAGCGACATGCCGCGGGTGCCTTCAAACACCTGGATCACCGCGCGGTCCCCCTCAATCTGCACCACACGGCCGAACCGCTGTTCGCCGCTTTCCATCTTGAGCGCAACCATTTCGTCGAACGAAACACCCGCCACATGGTCCAACGCGATCAGTGGGCCGTTGATTTCATTGAGTCCTACAAATTGCAGCATTCCTGACCGCCCCCTTAAAACGCACGATCAAGCTTGCCCAGCTTGTCGTCGATTTCTTTATAATAGTCGTCAAACAGCGCGAGCTGATCGTTCGGGATATCATATTTGATCTTGGTGATCTTTTCAAAAAGACCGGTATCGACAATTTCGGAAATCGGCACGCCGCGCGCCACGACTTCCTGGCATTTTCGGTAGAAATAGAGCACCACCTGCATCATCTTAAGCTGTTTTGGGAGGGGGACGTAGGTGTCGTCGCGGTGGTAGGCGTTCTGCTGCAAAATGCCGACGCGCACCACCTTCGCGATTTCGAGCACCAGCTTCTGGTCGTCCGGCAGCACGTCGGAGCCGATCAGCTTTACGATCTCCATCAGCTTGTTTTCCTCGAGCAGCAGGGTGGAAATCTCCTGCCGCCGTTCGAGAAAGTCAGGGGAGATGTTCTTTTCGTACCAGTCCGCCAGATCGTCTAGATATTCGCTGTAACTGGTGTTCCAGTTGATCGCCGGATAGTGGCGGGCATAGGCCAGGTTCTTGTCGAGCGCCCAGAAGCAGCGCACAAACCGCTTGGTGTTCTGGGTGACCGGTTCGGAGAAGTCCGCGCCCTGCGGCGAGACCGCGCCGATGATCGAGACCGAACCTTCCGTGCCGTTTAAATTCTTCATATAGCCGGCGCGCTCATAGAATTGGGAGATCCGGCTCGGCAGATAGGCGGGGAAGCCCTCCTCGGCGGGCATCTCCTCCAGGCGGCCGGAGATCTCCCTGAGCGCCTCGGCCCAACGGGAGGTCGAATCAGCCATGACGGCGACGTGGTAGCCCATGTCGCGGTAATATTCCGCCAGCGTGATGCCGGTGTAGATCGACGCCTCGCGCGCCGCGACCGGCATGTTGGAGGTGTTTGCGATCAGCACGGTGCGCGCGGTCAGAGGCTTTTGGGACTTGGGGTCGATCAGGTCGCCGAACTCCTTGAGCACCTGGGTCATCTCGTTGCCGCGTTCGCCGCAGCCGATGTAGACGATGATGTCCGCGTCCGACCATTTGGCAAGCTGATGCTGGGTCATCGTCTTTCCGGTGCCAAAGCCCCCCGGCACGGCGGCGGTGCCGCCCTTGGCAATGGGGAAGAGGGTGTCGATAACCCGCTGTCCGGTGATGAGCGGGCGGTCGATCGGCAGGCGCTCTGAGACCGGCCGCGAAACGCGGATGGGCCACTTCTGCGCCAATGCGAGATCGTGGGTTCTGCCCTTCTGGTCGCGGACGGTAATGAGCGTGTCAAAGACCCGGTAATCCCCGTCCGGCCGGACCGAAACCACCTCGCCGGAAAGATCCGGCGGGCACATGGCCCGGTTTTCGATGATGGCGGTCTCCTGGGTGACGGCGTAAACGTCCCCAGGCGCGAGCATATCGCCCGCCTTCACGCGAATCTGGACAGGCCACTTCTTTTCGGTGTCGAGCGACGGGATGTCCGCGCCCTCCGGGATGAACGGGCCGGACTGTTTTGCAATCTCGCCGAGCGGCCGCTCGATGCCGTCAAAGATGTTCGAGAGGATGCCCGGGCCCAAGGTCGCGCAGAGCGGCCCCCC